>JANPLP010000125.1:0-4805 GCA_031426595.1 Planctomycetia bacterium
ACCTTCGGGTGAGTCGTCGGAATTGAGATTTACTGCAGGCATCTTTCTGTCTCGGTTTACAGAGCTTAAGTTTACTGAGCTTAAGTTTACTGAGCTTAAGTTACGTAGTTGGCTTTCGATTCACCTTCAAGGACTGTGGAAGTGTTGATTCTCTAAAATCGGGCGGCTCTCGCGTGGTTCGAACATAGCATTCATACTGTGACGACTCTGTGAGTTCGAAATGTTTGTTGTTCTGACCAAGGTAGACGCCATTGAACTTCGCTGAACTAATAAATGCGATTTGGAACACCGTGTTGGTTTGCTTGGGGTGCATCGCGATAGCGGTTCCGTGCGGGTTTTTTTTGGCTGTAATGTTGAGGCGGACCAATCTGATTGGTGGGCGTTTCTTGGCAGTCGCGCTTGGCAGTCAGTTGGCGTTGCCCCTCTACGTTTTTGCCGGCAGTTGGAATGCGGGTTTTGGATCTCAAGGGTGGTGGCCGCTCGCCCAAGCGCTGGCCGTAAAATTTGATTTGGCAGCGTTTGTAGCGGTCATCTTCATTCACTCCGCCGCTTCGATTCCATGGGTAACGTTGATTGTAGGGTGCGGGCTTATTTGGTCGCAACGCAGCTTGGAAGAATCCGCGGCTGTTGAGCAAGGGAACCGCGGCATCTTGCTGCGCGTGCTGATACCCATTCTTAGACCTTGGTTAGCGCTCAGTTGCTTGTGGGTTTGCGTGCCGATTTTGACTGAAATGGTAATCACCAATCTTTATCAAGTTCCTACCGTTGCTGAGCAAGTGTATCTCGATGCCAGTCGTGGGACGGTGAGTCCGCTGACTTATCCAGTGGCTGTTCTATTGTGTATGTTGCCGGTTTTGGGTGGCGCGGTTGTGCTCGGTCGCAGGCTTCCACCTTGGTCAGAAATGGTTGCTCGCGCAAGTCAGCACACCCCGCGTAGGCTGGAACTGGGTGGGTGGAGGATGGCGGCAAGCATCGGGTGTTGGATTCTGGTTCTCGTTTTGGTTGGTGTTCCGATCGCGAATTTGATCACCAAAGCGGGTTGGCAGCCGTACGTGGATGCAAGTAACGTGACGCGTTACGGATGGACATTGCATAGGCTGTTAGCGACGGCTAGCGAGTCGATATCTTTGTTCCTGCCGCAGTTCTATTGGTCGGCTGTGTTAGCGGTGGCTTCCGCGACCGTCGCACTTGGTTTAGCCCTGCTCGTGGTATTCATAGCACGCAGGGGCTGGAGAAGGCACATCGTCAGTTTGCTTATGTTGGTGCTCATTGGCACTCCAGGTGCGTTGGTTGGAGTGCTCTGTATTTTTGTTTTCAATCGCTCCGAACCGGAATTCCTGGGGCGATTGTACGATGAAACGCTGGCGGCACCGGTGGTTGCTCAACAGTTCCGTTTGCTGCCGTTAGCATGGATGCTTTCGCTGGCGATACTGGCGACGATCGATCGAAAGAGTTGGGAGTTGGCGAGGCTGGATGGCCTGTCCGGCTGGCAGGTGGGTTGGAAGTTAATCTTGCCGCAAAGTGGCAGAAGCTGGTTGGTGGCTTGGTTGATTCTGGCGCTAGTGAGTGTGGGAGAATTGAGTACTACGATTTTAGTCTTGCCCTCTGGCGTTACGACCCTCTCCATGCGGTTGTTCGAGATGTTGCACTTTGGGATGCGCCATCAGGACTCGGGGCTCTGCTTGGTCTTGATTTTCTTAGGTTGGTTAGCCGCGTTATCGGCATGGAAGACTCTCAGTGATCGGAACAAACCGGCTTCTTGAGTCGCTTCCATCAAGCCGACCAGTTTTTCACCTTGATCGAGGACTGCGATTCGTTCTCGGCCGATCTGATCTTCCAGTCGCAGGGGGACTCCGTTGCGTAAGTCGATCACCTGTTCGTCGTTGAGCGTTATCGTGTACCAGTTATGAACAAGTCGTTGCGGCGGATAAAGATGCTGTTGCACTTCGACGCGGTTGTAGAGGGCACGTGCGTCTACGCAGTCATCAAGTGTGAAAGGGCCGACGCGTGTTCGCGTGAGCGAGGTCATGATGGCTTGAGTACCCAGGCCTTGTCCGATGTCGCGACCGATTGCGCGGACATAGGTTCCACTACCGCACTCGATGTTTAACTTAAACATCGGAAATTGATAGTCGAGCAGTTCAAGTCGGCTGATTTCAACTTCGCGTGCCGCTAGATCAAACTCGACACCTTTTCGTGCGAGTTTGTAAGCGCGTCTGCCTTCGATAACGAGCGCCGAAAAATTTGGGGGTACTTGAAAAACCCGTCCATGCCATTTGCTCAGTTCCGTTTCGATTTCCGCGGCGGTCGGTAGAGTAGCAATATCGACTTCGGTGATTTCGCCAGTGGCATCCAGAGTGTCGCTGGACTTGCCGAGTTCGAATGTCGCTTCGTAGCCTTTCGATAACTCATGGGAAAACTCGACCAATTTGGTGGCGCTGCCGATCGCCATCAGTAGAACCCCAGTTGCCATCGGATCCAAAGTTCCGGTGTGTCCAACTCGTTCGCTACGGACCAAGCGTTCGATACGATTGACCACCACTCGGCTGGAAATTCCAGCTCGTTTGTTGATCGGTAAAACTCCAAACAAGGGCATCCAGTTGCACTCTCAAATTACTTTAACTACTTAGCATGCCTGAGCGTAAAAGGAACGCATGGACGGGGGCCTTAAGACGGCTAGTTTTAGCACAAGTTGTTTTCGACGGCGCGGGGTCGCGGTTGGCAATTGTTGCTTCAACCGTTTCGAGCGGGATCGTCGAGCGTGGTCATTGGTGCCTTCGTTCGAGCGCGAGATGAACGAGAATGCAGCTGCCGTCGTCGATAACGTTCAACCCTGCTGCTCGCGCTTGCCGGCTGGCTTGATCATTTTCGGCACCGGGTTGCATCCAGATGTTCTTGACTCCCGCTGCGATTGCATCTGCAACCACGCGCCGTGTCACCGCCGGCGGGGTGACGATGGAAACCGACTCGACAGGTGCTGCGAGATTTAAGAGAGAGGAAAAGGCGGCTTGGTCTTCGATCTGATTGGCTGTGGGATTGATAGGAAAGACACTTCGGCCTGACGCAAGCAGTGCTCGGAAGACTTTGTTGCCGTACTTCGAACGGTCGCGCGACGCACCTGCTACTGCAAAGCTGGACGCGTTCAAAAAGGTCTGAGTAGCGGTCATTAGGTGAATCGTGAAGCGAAAGAGGGCTCGACGCAAACCGCTTGAAACGAATGTCACGTCGCGAACAGAGTTCACTCGCGGCACTCGGGGCAGCGTCCCTTTAGCAGGACATCTTCGATTTGGCCGACGGACCGTGAGGCTTTTAATTCCACTTGGTTGTCGTCCAAGCACTGGATGCTTCCGCAGTCCACGCATAACAGGTGAGGATGTGCGGCGGCATCAGCACCTTCGCCACCTACCCGCTCGAATCTCCAAACGTGATCGCCGAGTTCCATTTTGCGCAGCAACCCCGCTTCGGTCATGTCAGCGAGCGCGCGAAAGATGGTTGACTTTTCGAATCCTCGTTCAACCAACTTTTCTGTAACTTCAAGATGCGTATTCGGGTGTCCAGAGCCGTCGAGATAGTCGATCACCGCGATCCTCGCTGGAGTCGCGCGTAACCCCTTGGCTCTCAACAGCTCGCGGATTCCGTCGACATCCATCTTCTTTTTAGTCATCGTTCACCGGTTTGTCATGAACTGAGTGGCCGCAATTGCACGGCAAGCGCAGTGCAGGAAGTGTAATACTGTGCAGAAGTGGAGGCTTAGGCGTTGTGCGGAGAATTCGACACCAACGAATCATTTTTCAGCGATCTTAACTGCGCCGTGGTTATCACAATGGCCATTATGCTGGTGGTGCAAGTGACCATCAACCAGATAGTCGATGTGGTCTCCGTGTGGGACTGCTTCGTGTCCGCAGCCCGGACCGTGAATATGGTCGGCTGGGTGAGCGGAGCACTCATGGCCTGAAGTGCATGTATCAGGGTTCGAGGAACTTACCTCTAGAGTATGCTCTTCGACAATCCCAGCAGCATTTTGATGATGCAGATGACCGTCGTGCAGATAGTCAATGTGGTCGGCGTGGACGACTGGTGTGTGGCCGCAGTTGTTACCGTGAACATGTTCGTGTTTGCCGTGAGTTTCTGACATGCTAAGTTCCTGGGTGTTTTGCGAGTAGGTAACTTGTAGTTGCGATTAAGCGATGGAGTGATTGCAGATTGCTTTAGTGACTGTCTGGTTCTTCACCATGTGCGAGTCCATTGGCGATCAATTCGGCAATATGTGCGTCGGCCAGCCGATAGAAAACGTGTTTCCCTTGCCGCCGAGTGCTCACTAACCGTTCAGATCGCAGCAGCTTGAGCCGCTGAGAAATCGCAGGAAGATTGTCGTGCAACGCCAGGGTTAGTTCAGTCACGCACATTTCTCGCTGAGCGAGCAGAGACAGTAATCGAAGCCGATTTACGTCGCCGAGCGCTCGAAAAATGTTGGCCGTCCTGTCGCAAACCAGTAGATTCGCGGGCTCAGGGTAGGCTGAGGTCGCAGCGAGATGTTCTTCGTGGCAGTCGCCCTCGTCCAGAATTATTGACACAATCAATCACCCAATCGATCAACCAACTGTTTGAATGATTGAATCATGTCATCAGTTGATCACTTCGTCAAGTGTTATTTGTGGGCGAAGGAGTGATTTGGGGTAGTTTAGAGTTTTTTGGGAGTACGGACGGTCAACTCGCTCGGGTCGCAGTTGATTGTCATACTAGCTCTAAGTTCTCCGATTCGATCTTTGATATTGGTGGGTTCAGGAGCTGGGTGTTGGTCCTGG
>JANPLP010000126.1:0-2557 GCA_031426595.1 Planctomycetia bacterium
CCACGGTCGAATTGACATCGCAGAACACGTCGGGCATTTTAGTGCAGGGCGGAACGATTCTTGGCTCGACCAATCAAGGTCGGTTCTGCGCAGTCAAAGATGAGAACACTCGAATCGACTTAGATCGCGGGCTGCTTGAAAAAGTTCGTAAGACGACTGACGCACTGAATCTCAAGGGGTTGGTGTGTGTCGGTGGTGACGGGTCGCTCGCCGTGGCGCAGCAGTTTCACGAAGTGGGCATTCCAGTTGTCGGTGTTCCCAAAACCATTGACAATGATTTGTCGTCAACGGTGTTTACTTTTGGTTTTGATTCAGCGGTTGCTTGCGCGACCGATGCGCTCGATCGGTTGCACACCACGGCGGCCAGCCATGAACGGATCATGGTTCTCGAAGTCATGGGTCGGCATACGGGTTGGATTGCATTGCATGCGGGGATTGCGGGTGGAGCGGATGTCATTCTGCTGCCGGAGATCGACTGGACGTTCGAGCATGTTTGCGAGAAAGTGCTTGCGCGCCGCGCTGCGGGTAAAAACTTTACGATCATCGTGGTTGCGGAAGGCGCCAAGTTGCCAGAAGGAGGCACGGTGGCTCGCGAGCGTCGTCAAGAGGATCGTCAAACGCGACTAGGTGGAATTGGCAATGTGCTCGCCACTGAGTTGTCTGAGCGACTGGGACTGGAAGCTCGTAATTGCGTCCTTGGTCACCTGCAACGCGGTGGAGGTCCGACGGCGTTTGATCGTTTCTTATCCACCCAGTTCGGTGTCCAAGCTGTGCGACTGCTTCACGAAAACCGCTTTGGTCGCATGGTCTGTTACCAGCCTCCCGAGATTGCGGACGTGTCCATTGCTGAGGCGATCGGTCAATTGAAACGCGTCGACGTGAACTGCTCCGCCATTCAGACTGGACGGGGGCTCGACATCAGTTTTGGTGATCGCGCGCCGAATCGGGACAGACAATTTCAGCCGGCAAGCGTTATCGCTTTGCCACTGTCTGTGGACCTCTCGCCGACCACAACGGTGCCTGCATACTGATTGTGCGCGCCTTAGTTTCGCTCTTGGGACTGTTCTATAGAACTGGTCAGACCGGCAGTCGCAGCCCTTGCGATGGGCTCGAGCCCGATTTTTCGACCGTTTTTTCCAAATGCGAGCCACTTGCGTGCGCGGAATGAGTTCTCTGCGGCGTTGCCGGGTAGTCAAAGATAGTGACAATACACGGTGCGTCGTCGGCGCGGTGGATGGCGGCCATCCAAGTTTGGCCAGCGTTTTTCAACTGAGATGAAACATGTTCGAGATTGTTGCGGCGGCACCTCCAGATCCGATCCTTGGTTTGGGTGATGCGTTTCAGAAAGATCCACGTCCGAACAAAATCAACTTGACGATTGGCGTTTATCGCGATGACGCTGGACGCACTCCGATCTTAAAGTCTGTAAAGCAAGCAGAAGCCAAGTTGCTTTCGGACGAAGCGACAAAGGGCTATCTGGGCATCGATGGACTAGCAGAGTTCAATCGCTTGGCAGGCGAATTGACGATGGGCGGATTAGTTCCAGCTAATCGTATCGCCGCCGCGCAGACTCCCGGTGGAACAGGGGCACTGAAAGTCGCAGCCGACTTTATCTACAAAAGTTTTCCGCAGGCTCGCGTTTGGTGCAGCAACCCGACTTGGCCCAATCATTTTTCCGTTTTCGAAGTTGCTGGTCTTGAAACAAAAGTCTATCCCTATCTGGCGGCTGACAAGCGTGGGCTTGACTTCAACTCGCTGATTGAGACTCTTGAAAAAGAAGCCCGCGCTGGCGACGTGATCTGCTTGCACGCTTGCTGCCACAATCCATCGGGCATCGACCCGACGCCCCAGCAGTGGTCCGATATCTCGGAATTGACCGCCCAGCGCGGTGTGCTGCCCCTGATCGATTTTGCATATCACGGATTTGGTGACGGACTGGAAGAAGATCGTGTGGGTATCAAAGCGATCGCGGCACAGCACGAAGAGTTCCTCGTGTGTGGCTCGTATTCTAAGAATTTTGGCTTGTACAGTGAACGCGTTGGCGCGCTGCTGGCGATCTGTCCTCATGCTGAAACCAGCGCTAAAGTTTCAAGCAGCATCAAGCAATCGATTCGCGCCAACTACTCGAATCCACCGCGGCACGGGGGCGCGATTGTGGCCACAATACTTGGTGATGCCGAGCTGAAAAGCCTCTGGGTAAGTGAACTTACGGAAATGCGCGAGCGTATTCATGCAGTCCGTCAGCAATTCGTAGATGGCATGCGATCTGTCGGCTGCAAAACGGATTATTCATTCTTGCTGGCCCAGCGTGGTATGTTCTCGTTCAGTGGTTTGACGCCGCTACAAGTGGATTGGCTTCAAAAAGAGAAAGCCATCTACATGGTCGGCAGCGGACGTATCAATGTTGCGGGCATCACCTCAACGAACCTTGAACCGCTTTGCACCGCCATCAACGAGGCCTTGAATGGCACCGGAAATTCGTAGCCACTCAAGTACCTTCAATTGTCATTCAACTCGGGCGTCGTCGCAATGAAATACCTGGTCACTGGTGGCTGCG
>JANPLP010000127.1:0-5312 GCA_031426595.1 Planctomycetia bacterium
GCCTTATTCCACTTAGTATGGGGTAGTGCCATTAAACAGGGTGGCCGCATTCCTCATCGAGAATTGAGTCACATCGTGGTTTTGTCCGACTTAGATCGAAGGTTAGTGGCCAGGTGCATTGAAAGTGTGCCTGGTGCGTGGGAGGACTTTGTCGAACGCTTCATCGCACTTATCACTCACGTTGTGACAGAGACCGCTGAATCGCGATTAGGCGAAGCATACAATAAAAATCCGGACCAAATTCGCGACGATGTGGTGGCCGAGGTTTTTCTAAAACTTGTGGAAAAAGATTTTGCAATTTTGCGAAAGTTTCGCGGTCACAGTTCACTGGGAACCTATCTGGTCGTAGTAACACGACGGATCGCGGTGAAACGAATTGTGAAGATCGGTCGACGGCTGGCGGTTCCGTTGTCGACTGAGCCCGTGTCGGGTGCAGCGAACGGGGAGTTGGCGGTAGAGAACAACGAGGAAGTGCAATCGTTGCTCGCTCAGATGCCCGCCGAAGAGGCGACTGCGATTCGCATGTATCATCTCGAAGAGCGGTCGTATCACGACATCGGAGCCCACATGGGCATACCGGAGAACAGCGTCGGTCCGCTCTTGTTTAAAGCCCGCAGTCGATTGAAATCCATGCGTCAAGCCTAGCTGTCGTTGGCGAACGTCCTTTCACTGCGGTCTCATTGACACTTAAGCTACCTTACTTAAAACAGTAAAGGTTGATTGAGATCAACAAGTTGAAACGGACTACTCAAAAAGGACTTCCCAATGACGCTCGACGCAGCAAAACAAAAGATCGTGGATGAACTAACGGTCGCATACTTTATGGAACTGGAAACGGTGATGAACTATATCGCCAACAGTGTCCACTTAGACGGTGTGCGAGCGGAAGAGATTAAGAAGAGTCTCGCAGCGGACGTGACGGCTGAAGTCGGTCACGCGCAGTTGCTCGCAGATCGTATCAAGACCATTGGGGGCAAACTGCCTGGGAGTCTTGATTTCAAGGCTAGCCAAAAAACGCTGCAGCCGCCCGCCGACTCGACCGATTTGGTCGCAGTGATCCGAGGCGTGATTGACGCGGAAGAAACCGCCTGCAATCAATACATGAAGATCATCAAACTGTGCGACGGCGTCGACTACGTGACTCAAGATATGTGTATCACGATCTTGGGTGACGAAGAGCACCATCGCCGTGAGTTCCGCGGATTTTTGACAGAGTATGTCAAGTAACGCAGCGAAGTTCACCGCCAGGGAAGTCGAGCACTCGGGCCACCTGGAAGATGACTGAGTAGATATCGGACTGCGGGCAACGATAAACTGTTGCCTAGCAGTTTCCAAAGTGTGCGAGCTGGAATGTCACTTGCCCAACTAAATCTGCTGGGGAACCCCAGCAGATTTGCGACTTCGCGGGGAGCAAACCGGCGGTACGCGCCGGCAGGCAGTGTACCGTCTGTGAGCCTCAAATAAGATCCAGAATTGATGGCTGCGCGGCCGTAGCTACTCGCGAAGCAGGCGGAAGGTCGATCGCTAGCTGGATCACAACGATCCATGGCTGGCTCAATTCTCGCAACCAACTCTGCATCGACCTGCAACTCTGGTGCAGTGCCTTGCAAGGCTGCTCCGGGTTCCAGAAAATCAGCGACCCGGTATGAGTATCTTGGCGGTTCACGCCATGCAGCCAGCGATTGAGTGCGACTGGCGATCAGATAAAACCGAGGGCGTTTGTTGGGCCACCCCATCTGCGTTGGGCACAACTCGAGCGATTGCCAACGGTAGTTAGTTTGTCGCAGTTGGTCGAGTAATCGACTGTGGGCAATCGATTGTGCGAATCCGAACACATTTTCCAGCACGATGAATTCAGGAAGACACTCGGGAATCATAGCGAGGAGGTGTAGAAACGAGCGTGCCCGCGGGTCTTCAATGTCGGCTCGATTGCCACGCGTCGTGTAGGGCTGGCACGGTGGCGACAACCACCAGAGATTTGCGCGGAGCGCTTGGATCTCGGAGCACGCGATCGACTCGATTTCGCGGACTCGGTAAGGGTGCTTGAAGTTCGCTGAGTAAATGCTCGCGGCAACTTGATGAATATCGAAAGCCGCGGCAATGGAAACTTCTGGCCAAGCCGCAGCGAAACCGCCGAGCCCTGCGAAAAATTCGATCGCGCGGTAGTTGTGGTCAAACGGAATCGCGTTGCCAATTGGAAACATAGGATGAGGGGCTTTGTTGCGATTCCACTACGCGACCACCGGCGTTCGGTCGCACGCGTGTGGCTGTAAGTTGTTTCATGTCAGCTAGTTATACACTGCCTGCTGAGTTTCGAAATAGAACTGGCGTTCGAAGTGCATGCTTCCATTTACGCAGCGAACAGCAACCCAGCACCGGCTCGCGGTCCACGCGGCGACCCTGAAATAAGGCGACATTGGTCATGATCGAACGCAGCATCGTAACGAAAAGTGGATTTTGGAGAAGTCAACCGTGGCGGAGGCTGCTGCAGTTTGCGGGACTAGGGTTGGTGGTTGCTTTGGCAAGCGACTTGGCATTGGGGCAAAATGATTCGTGGCGTCGAACAGCGGTCGGTTGGGAGCGTACGGAAGCTTGGAATCAACTGACAAAGCCGCCGATCGGGCGCCTCCAGCCGTTGACCGTTGGTACACTGTTCCAGCGAACTTGGCCGGCCACGGTTGCGTTGGCTGAGGTGTTTCTAATACTCGCGGTGCTTCAACCACCCGCCAAACAAACGGACTAACGAATTACTCCGCAATAACATGAGGCTGCAATCATGGATGATTACTTCATCGATCGAACGACATCGATTAGCGACGGCTTGCTGACTGTGCTGGCGCATCTGCCGACGCGGAGTCTACCGAGTGTGGTCGCAGCTGATTTCTATTCGCAGCTCGACGATGCGGCAATGATGCGTATCGCGGTGCTGCTGGCCAAGAAGAGTTACGACGAAGGAGGTTGTCCGATTGGTGGCTTGATTATTGACAACCCATCGCGGCGGATTGTTGGTAAGGGGCACAATACGTTGGTTCAGGAGAATCATCCGTACAATCATGGTGAAACGTCAGCCATGCGCGACGCGGGTTCGATCGACTTCAGTGAGACTACTATCTTCACGACGTTGACCCCGTGCAACGTGTGCGCTTGCTTGATTGTCGAAAGGGGATTTGCGCGTGTTGTTATCGGCAACAGTCCCAATGCGACGAACAACGAAGCGATGTTGCGAAGTCGCGGAGTGCAAGTGGATTTGCTGCCTGACGAGCTCGGTATCGCTCTGTATGCGCAGTTTCAACGCGAACAACCCGAGTTGGATTTAATCGACTGGCGCGGCGTTGCGGCTCTACGACACACGCGTGACTAACTTAACGTGATGGGTTACGGATCCACTGGATCGCTTGCGGGATACCGGCCACGATCATGGAGTCGTAATGGTCGCCTGAATCCACGACGGCGAAGTTCACTTTGGCGGACTGCGATTTCAACTGGTTCACAAAAGTTTCAGTGTTTTGAAACGGTTCGTTGCTGTCGTCGCGAGCGTGGAAAACAAACAGCGGGCATTTGTAGCGATCGACGTATGTGATAGGTGAACCTGTGCGGAGGTAGGTCTTAACACCCGGCAAGATGGCGCGGACCGAGCGGTCTTCAGCGATTTCGCCGATACGAATATTGAGATCCGTGACCGGTGCATAGGCGATCGCGCCCGCCAAACGGTCATCGTGCGCGGCCATGAGTAGCGACACCGTTGCGGCTGAGCTATGACCGGCACAATAGATTTGCTTGGGGTCGACTTGAGGTAGCTTCGCCAGGGCAAACTCGAGCGCGTTTCGGCCGTTCACCACACCGGCTTTGGCAGCGGTGAATTGGCGATAACCTGTAGCGAGGGCTAGTCCGAAAGCGCGATCTCCCGCGCTTGGGTCGGCAGTCATCTCGCCATCTAGCGAGTAGCACACCACAGCCATTCCGGCTTCGCAGTACGGTAGTGCTTCGTCATGGTAATCGCCGGCATCGAGCGGATTGCCGTGTAGCATATTGGTCCCTGCTGGCGCCAGCAACACGCAGGGAATCGAGGCGGGCGCGTATTGAGTGGCGGGTAAGTACACACGGAACTGCATCGATTGTCCGGGACCGGAACCTTGCTGGATCTGCAGGAACTGAAACGTCGAATTCGTGCCGGGAATCGAGGTTGCCACACTCAGTTCCGGCAATTGCGGGATGGGCACGGCCGAGGGAGACAACGTAGCAATCGTTTGTCGACCCAGCACCGCCAGGCCAGCCACCAGGAGCAGGCCACCACCGAAAAGAACGCCGATGCAGATGCTTCCGATTAGCAGAATACGCATACCACCCGAGCCGCTTGAAGAGCCAGAGCGGCTTGTTTTCTTCTTCGTAGTCCGCTTGGGAGCAGTTGGATAAGCGTAACCGGGCTGAAAACTGGGTGCGGCCGGCGCGGTTGCATAAGCTGGCGCCGGTGCGGGCGCGGGCTTGGGTAAGTGGATTGGAGTCGCCGTAAAGTATTGCGGTACTCGCACAGGAATCTTGCAATTCGGGCAACGCGTCCGCTTGCCCGCCGCGGATACTGGAACGAGCAACTGGGTGGTGCAATCAGGGCAGACAATTCTTAACTGCATGGTGTCCGTCTCGCATTGAACGGAGAGAAAGGAACTTACTGAAAGGCAATCCGCGGTCAATTGATAACGATGTTTATGCCCACTGAACGATCGGGACCGAATGCGCTACAATGGCGACGTGCTCGCATCGTGAGCAATCTCGCGAGCCATTCGTTGATTCGGAAACATTCGGGAACAACTGCTCTAACAAAGTCCAACTAGACACGTCCGCCTAAATAGGCGGGCAAGTCAGGCGAACTAGTCAACAGCCCATCATAGTTCATCTTCGACGGCGTTGGACTCGCGATGTAGCAGTGCAAACAGCAAGCAAAAGTAATATTTTTTGAGGGGAAAACCGTGTCGAATCGGAATTGTAGCGGTTGGCTGACCTGCTTGGCGGTCGGCGTCACTCTTTGTCAATTTTCGTTTAGAAACGCATTTGCGGAAGACCATATGGCCAAACAAATCACCTCGATTGAGGGAATCACTGAGTATGAACTTGAAAACGGCGTGCAGTTGTTGCTGTTCCCGGATGAAAGCAAGTCGCAGGTCACAGTGAACATGACGGTCTTTGTGGGCTCGCGGCATGAAGGCTACGGCGAAGCTGGAATGGCTCACCTGCTGGAACATATGCTATTTAAGGGGACGCCCAGCCACGCCAAGATTCCTGAAGAGCTCAAGAACCGAGGCGCCGATTTCAACGGC
>JANPLP010000128.1:0-10119 GCA_031426595.1 Planctomycetia bacterium
CGACGACGACGCAGCGACCATCGAATTGGTCTTCTTGCGGTGAAATGGTCAGCTCACCAGGTCGGTCATCGGTATAAGCGATCAACCGCGTTTGACCTGGCATCAACGGAGTTCGGTTGAGCAGATCGCCGAGGATCCCTCCGATCCATAGAGAATCCATGGTCTCTTTCGATTCGGCCTTTGAGGAGGATGTAGCAGTCTCCGATTTGGCATCCCAGTTGGCTCGCAGATCTTTGGCCGTGGCTGCCTTGAACTCAACATTTTTCAGACTCTTTGGATCCACGTTGTCCAGCCAAGCATAGGAGATCGAGCCCGCTTCGTTGCGCAAAACCATTGCACTTTTAAGCACCAGCTCAGTTGCATTCATCAGTTGATGTGGCTTGCCATCTGCGGCGGGCTCTAACGTGATGCCGCCGCCGAGTGCAACCATTTGTTCTGCATGGATCATCTCGGTCGAGTTCGAGTAAACGGTCAACGGTTCGAGTTGCACGCCCGCGGAGGTTCCATAATTGGTTCGCAAACTACGCTCGGAACTACCCGCACGCCGTAGTACGCGGCTCACATCGCCAAACGGCAGCACCACACTGCCGCTCTCGGGAAACTCAACCTTGTAATTAGTCGACAGCGAAGAATAGAGAGCGATGTAGCGAGTCAGGTGACCGCGAGGGTGTTCCGGTTGCAACTCGAGCAAAGCGATCTCCGTCGTACGGCGTGCAAAACCAATATCCAACCTCGCCACTCGCGTCACCACCACTACTCCAACCAACGCCAATATGGGTGCCGCAATCCACGCAAACTCTAACCGCCCCAGCAGCCTAAAAACAATCCAATTCACCGGAACCAGAAATAGCAAGTAACCGCCCACCAGATAGATTATTGTCCAGCGATCAGGCAGCTTGATACCAGCGGCTTTGCGAAGTGCCACCTGAGTTTGGTAGGCGAGCCCGGAGTAATCGTTCCAGGCTGCGCCGTTCCCACCCCATCGCATATTTTCTAAATCCTGTCCATCGACCTTGGCGGGTGTGTTCAATCCCAACTCGGATTCAGGGGCTAGCGTGACCTGCTGCGAAAGCTTTTCCTGCTGCTGAGCATTCTCAACGTCGGAATCGTAAATGGTGTTGGAGATTGGCAGATCGCGTGACAAGATTCGCAAGTTAGAGTGCATGCGAGGATCGTTGGTGAGAGACTGATACGGTGCCACCCAATTCTGCACCTTCATCCCTTCTGCGTTATTCGTTACAGTGCGCGCCGAGCGGCGCAGCAAGCCAGTCGAAAGAAAGCTTGAGAAGTACTTCCATTTGCTGATGCGAGGCTCTCGCAGCGGAAAGCTGGTGACGACGACTCGGCCGCGACCAACTTGGCGTTCCGCGACCAGTTCACCCGTATTCGGCAACCACTGACCACCGTCAGACAACTTGAATCGCAGGCCGCTGACCGGTGGCCCGAGGATGTCAAGTTCCGGTTGTTCGCGACTGCTAACATCGCGCACTCGCCAATTATCCGATAGCACCTTGAACGCAGCCGTATCCAACTCAGCTACGTCGGCGGAAGTGGCGGGTAGGTAGGGCGATAGAAATGAATTCTGGAGTCGCGACCAACTGCTCGGGCCGCTGATGATCATTTGCCCTCCCCAGTGAACCCAGTCGACAATTGCCTCTTGCTGTTCATCAGTCAGTTCGTCAATCGACACATCATCCCAAATCAGCACCGCGGTGGCGGTCATGGTGAGCAGCGAGTGCGGGAAAGCGTATTTGCCATCTTCAGCTTTCAGCAACGAGACTTGGTAGCTACGAGTGCGCGGCGCGTCTCCAAGATCATCACCACGCCAATAAACCGCATCCAGCACAGTGAGAAATTCGTACGAGAGCGCCGCGGGACTGAGCACGACCAGTTGAAATTCGTTACTCCGCAGTTCATTCGCACCCTGCGTGGCTGGCGCCTGCAAAATCGGTGTCATCAGTGGCCACGAACGCAACTGCGATCGCATCAGCAACCGCGGCGGTATAGCAAACGGATCATCGCTCTTCGATGCCGACTCAGGGATAAAGAACTGCAAGTCGACCGTCTTCGTTTGCCCCTTCGGAAGACTGGTACGTCGCGAGTACTCGTTGATCATATTCGTACCAGGCAAACTAACCGGCTTGCCGGCGCGTTCCAAATCACCGACCGCGACCACTTGCATGTCTTCGCGATTCGATTTGAATTTCTGCTGGCTCTCGTACCAATGACCCGGCTTGACCGTGGCAACTTTCGTTTGGCTGTCCGTGGGCAACGTCAACAGCGATCCGAGCTCAAGCGATTCTTTTTGCTCGCGCGCTCGTTTCTCAAGCTCTTCGCGCGTCAGTTTTTCCTCATCGTTGCGACACCCACCACAACCGCTGAGCGAAGCCAACGTTAGCAGCAGTAGCCAACGCACTTGTCGATACGCTCGAGTAAAGTCAGCTCGAGTAAAGTCAACTTGAGTAAAGTTCAGCATACAATCGTCTGGCTGGAAGAAACTGGAGACGGGTGACATACGCGCTCATGGCATCCCCTGCAGTATATCAATATTGAGCCGCGTTTATTGGGCGAAGCAAGATTTACAAAATGCCGAGCGATTTGACGCCCAGCATCACCGCTTTGTCCACACTAACGTTTAGGTTGGCACACCCTGAGGCTTTGCGAAGGGCGTGATGCGTGCGACATTCGCCACGCCCTTCGCAAAGCCTCAGGGCGTGCCACCCAAACACGATCATCCCTAAGATCTAATGTGGACAAAGCATTACCCGCTGGCGGAACTGGTCTCTTCCAAATCTTCATTCAATTGCTCGGCAGTGATGGACAGCAACTGGCTCCGATTGGTTTTACGGTCCTTGACAACGTGCAGATAAGTTCCCACGTAGGGCTCGGTCACACGCGCTTTCGCGTCCAGTGGCGCGACGATCAGCAACTGCAACCCAAACCGCTCGAATAACTCCAGCGCGTACTCGGCGTGCTGATCATCAGACCGCGAGAACATCTCATCGACCATCACAAAATGGAACTTGTTGCTGGTCGGTGCATCCGGCTCCAAATCGTACTGATAAGCGATCGCGGCGACCAAAACCAAGAAAGCCAACTTGCCCTTTTCGCCTCCCGATTGACCAGTGCCGCCATCGTAGTAACTGCGAGCTTCTCCGGTTTCGACAACCAACTCTCGAGCTGCGAAGTTGAACCAGTTGCGCACATCGATGACTTTCTGCCGCCAGCGATCGTTCCCCTCATCACGCAACTTGACGATCAGTTTCTCAATCTTTATGAACGTGGTTTCGTTTGCCTCGGGTGTGCCATCCAACGAACCGCTCAGGCAGCCCGCTAGTTCGCGGCGGAAATCTTGAATCTCGCGATCCGACACGTCGCTAGGCTCCAACCTCATGTACGTTCCGGCTTTCCATTCCAGCAACCGCAACGCTGTGTTCAGTTGCTCGATCTTATCGCGAATCTCTTGCCGATCGTCTTCCAAACTACCATGCAGCAAGCCGATCTCATGCAACACTTTCTCATTCAAGCGCCGTTTGAATCGTTCCTCATGCTTGGGCAAATCATCCGTCGCAATCCGCGCGTAGAGCGACTCGAAACTCGAAAGCGAATCGACATTCGCATCCAAGTCCGCTTGCTCATCAGGAAACTTTTTCAGAAAGCGTGTCATCGCGCTCGTTAAGTCGCGCGCAATCGGTTGCAATCGGTCTTGCAGCTTCTCCACTTCGTCCCGCAGTTGCTGCGTGAACTGATTGGGCAGCACCGCCAAGTTGTCGAGCGTCAGCGGTTGGTTCACGGCGGCTTGCAGAGCACTGAACTCTTCTTCCGCTCGTGCGAACGATCCGTCTGTCTCCGACGCCTTGATGCGACGCTCCGCGACCCCAAGCACTTGCGAGCCACTGCGAAGTTCGGATTCCAAAGTGGTCTTTTGCGCGATAAAGCTATCGCGATCGCGTTGGTAACCGAACGCTTCGCTTTGCAGCGCATCGCGTTTGCTCTTGAGCACTCGAACTTGATCGTCGGATTCCTCGAGCAGCTGTTTCTCGAGCTTCATTTGCGACGCTTCGAACTGATGTCGCTCGTAATCAATCGAATCAAAATCATCGACTTGGGCAGCTTGATCGAGCGATTCGATTTGAGCGGAAGTTTGATCGACTTGAGAAGCTAGATCGTGGGCGCGCGATTGCAGTTGCTGCAAGCTGGACTCCGTCGCGCGAATCGCGTCCGCCAAATCCAGCCGCTTCTGGCGATTGTCCCAACCGAGCACAAACTGGCGGCGGTCTTCAGGTCGAGATCGATCGTCCTTTTCATGTTTGAGCGGCCCCGACTTGAGATGGCGATTGCGCGTCATCGCGGCTCCCTTGGCTCGCTGAAACTCTTCGATCGACTCACAGGCCACGTAGTCAAATCGCTGCTGCACTTCGCCTCGAATCCAACCTCCCAACGGATGGTCCTCGCGGAATAGCAACTTGGTCGCTAGTGAACCTGCAGAAGGTTTTAAGGCATCGAGCGACGAAGTCCGAGCACCAATTTTCAAGTAGACCAAGCGCTGGCCTTGACCACGACCGTCCTGCAATCGCGTCCCATCAACGTAACCCGCGACGCGCGCATAAAAATCGTTAGGAACCAGCAGACTGCGCGCGAAACCATACAACACTTGCTCGATCGACGCTTCCCATTCGCGTTCCTCTGCCGCCACACTGATCAGTTCAGCCGCATAAGGTAAATCGCTGGGCGCGAGTTTCAAATCACGGCACATCGAATCGCGAAGCGCAATCAACGACTCCGGCAAATTATTCTTCCGCTTCAACAGCGCTTCGTACTCCGCCTGATCTTCGCTCAATTGCCGAGCCAATGCGCCAGTTTCGTAACGAACTTTATCGTAGAGCTCACGAGCTGCATTGCGCTGCGCAATCAAATTTACGCGTTGATCGTGAATCGATTCCCGGGTTCGATGAAACTGCTCTGGCGAAGTAATCCGAGGTTTAATGCCGGCAGCGTGCAGTTGCGATTCGAAACGCGTTCGCGCGGATAGCTTTACCGCCGCCAATCGATCGGCTTGTTCAATCAGTCCCGGAAGTTGCCGCAGCCGATCGCCGCCTGCGTTCTCGATCTCGATCGTCAATCGCGCGATGGCGTTACGAAGCTTATTCTGCAGCTCTTCCAGCCGCAGGATGTCGCCGCTTAGAAACTGAATTTGCTGTTGCCACTTGTCACATAACGGAGTCAACAGATGAACTGTCGCTGATGCGAAAAACAACCCTGCAGCATCCAATCGCTTCCTCGCTTGATGCAATTCTTCCAGCTTGAAATGATACCGCTGGCCGGCCTCTGCGATCGGTCTCAGTAGTTCATCTTGTTGCCGCACGCGCACTAACATGCGATGTGCTTCGCTCAGTTCAACAAAATGCCCCAGCAGCCTATCGACGCGATCTTTCCAAGGTTTCAACTCCAGCATGTGTTGGCGAATAAACAGATCCAGTCGCTGCACATCTTTAACCGCGACCGTTTGATTGAAGATATCCATCGCTTTCGCGCGGAAACCAACTTGCCGCTGTATCCAATTGAAATACTGCTTGTAACTAGTCGTCGTTTGATAACCGCGATCTCGCAGCAACTTGGCCACTCCCGCACCGGTTGTCAACTGACCAAGGTCCTGCACAATTCCACGCTCGCCATCTGCGAACGCATAGACCTTTTCGACGGAGCTATCGCTATTTAGATAGAGGACTTGGCAAACCGTGAAGGCGGTTCCCTTGGCTGCGTTAGCAAACGTTGCGAGCAGCGCCGTGTAATGCCCATTGCCGCTGCGCAAGTATTGAATCTGAGGCCGCCCGCCATCGCCGACTGTCCGATCGTACGCGCCGCGAATGTAGGTCTTCTCGTCCCGTTCGTTCTTGGTCGCACCGGCCGCTACGTTGTAATTGCGTGTCTGGGGACGAACCATCAGAGTCAACAGAGCATCGACGAGCGTAGATTTGCCGGAGCCGTTTTCGCCGACTAGCAACGTTGTTTGACCACGCGGCGTGACTGAATAAACCGCCGAATCAAAGGTACCCCAGTTGTAAATCTCCAGCTTCGATAGGCGATACCCCGGCAGCGGAGCGCGCTCTTCAATCTGATGTTCAAACAAATCCTGCATCGAAGCGTTTTCAGTGAGAGTTGCCAACTTATTTCGCGGGCTAAGGAAGAAAGGACGAGTGTTTTTAATTGCGGTTGTTAGGAATCTGCGTCAAGGCGATCAGCCGCTCCAATCTCGGACTCTGAACTCGGAACTGCATCATTCTGGTTTCCATCATTCTGTGCTGCATCACTTGGTGCTCCATTAACTTTCTGCGCTGCTTCGACCAAGCTTTCTCGTAGTCGTTCGAGCTCAGCGAGGGGCAGACGAGCTTTGATGATGCGTCGCACTTCCCAACTCGGCGGTTCCTTCTCGAATAGGCGCACGAACTTTAGATCTTCTAACTTACGCAATGCCGTCGTTAAACTACGGTTCAACTTCACCGAGTCGGCGCCCTTCGGCTCCGAAGGTTCTGGAAAAAATGCTTGCCACATCGATAGCAACTCGTTTTGAGCAATCACGCAGCGTTCGTTTTGAACGTCTTCTTCTTCGAATTGCCTCAATTCATCGCGCAGCAACACGCACAGCAATGTGGCTTCGTATGTCAGCGGAGAGCGTCGAAACAAACGTGGCACATGATCGCTTTCCGGCGCAATCTCATCGTCTTCCGGTTGCCTTAAGTATGCCATCGCGTCGGCTTCATCAACGATCAATTGCAATCCGATTTTGGCGAAGTAGTCCATCAACTGCGAAACCGACCGCAGCAAGCACTCCCAAGTGTCGGCATTGTCATCGTGATAGACAACACCCTGCAACAAACGAACTGCGACTGCGCCCCATTCGGGTGGCGCTGGCAGAGCGGTCGAACCCGCCACGATGCTTTCGGCATCGGTCGAATGCAGTGAATCGGAAGAACTCATCTTGGTTTGCGGCCCATTTCGTTCGAATTCGCTTTGGGGAGAAAAGTAATATGAGGCACGATGACCTGCAATTTATGATCCGGACGGCGCGATTCGCGGACTTGCAGGCATTCGCTACGCAGCGGATCGATCGTGTGGCCGTCGTCGTGCGCGATCTGCATATAGCCCAATACTTCCACGATACCCGTTTCCACCGGAGAGCGTTCCAGCAGTGCTCCGAGTGTTTCGCTTCGGCCGCTGAACGTACCATCGCGAACGGTCTGCCGAAGTTTGCGAAAGTCAAGTCGCTGGAGTCGCGCGAACGCACCCGCGACGGCTTGCACCTGCGTCAAGTCGACAACATAAGCGGCGGGTTGAGAAGCATCGAAGGTCGTATTCGGTGTCCAAAAAGTTCGCGCTAACGGTGAAGCGATGTCCGCTTCCGCCAGAACAGTCAATTGCACCGAAGTTGTCGGCGGCGACCGGCGTACCCGTAACGCCGCTTGCTTAATCTCGCGCAGCACGTTGGCTAACCGAACACGATGCGCGGCGGCTTGAGCATCCAGTAGCCGCCTAAGTGTGCTCGACAAGCGGGCGGTGGTCTTCATCACTTTGTCTGCTTCCGCCAAAAGTGACGGGACCATGCGACGGACTCGAGCCAACGATTCCTGCTGGTCCGCGAGCGCCGCCAACTGCTGCACTTCTTCAATGCTCTTTCTCAACGAGGCTTGCTGCGACGGCGAAATTAGGAACGCGACAAACGCGAAGAAACTGATCCCTTCATCTTGCTGCTTCAACATGTCTTCCGCGTCGAGCGCATATCCAAGGATATTGCCACGAGTGTCTTGGCCGGAGGCTTGCAGTTGTTGCACGTCGCGAGCGATGAATTGAAAGCGATCTTCAACCGCACGAAAATCCGATTGCAGAGCCTTTAATAGATCGATGGCTGTTTGAAACCGTTCGCGAATTTGTGCCGGCCGATAGACTTGGACCGACTTGCCCGATTCGATCGCGGAGATCTCGCGATCGATTAGGTCGCGCTGGTTGCGAAGGTACTCCAGCCGACGGCTCGGGTCCGCTGAAGCCCCGCGCACGAGGTCCTCGAGCGTATCGATCACTAGCCTCAAGCGGCTTTCGGTCCCGACCAGCGAGTTGCTCTTGACGATCGCCGCATCGACGAACCGAATCGCTTCTTCGGCGTAGCGTGTCAATTGATATTGGGGCTCGGTGGAGCTCGATTCCAAGAACCGTTGCAACCACCCCGACTCGCACCACTTGGTCAAATAATTCTCGGGAGCACCGACCATCACCTCAGATTCAGAAGAATGCAGTTCTTCCTGATAGAAAGTCAACCGCATCCGCAAATCCGCTTGACCGATCGAAATCGTATCCCCCGCTTTGAATGTCAAGTTTAGAAAGTCGATTACCAGCGGCGCCAAATCCGAGCGCAGCAGTCGTGCAGTTGGCGACGCTTCAAAAAACGTTCGCAAATTCTCTCTACGCATCACTGTCATATAGCCGCTTGTCGCCATCGATCGCTCTAAGTTCCCAAACTCAGCCGAAGCCCTATTGCGGCTTGGAAGTCGCCCGCTGCGGGCTGCATTTTAGATACTTTATGGTGACTCATTTGGTCACGGAAACAAGAGAATTGCCGAAAAACGGCTGCATTTCGGATCCGCGGGAGTTACAGATTATCGAGTCGCCGTGGCTACTGCTCGCCGCGTTTCTAAGTTCCAGTGATCAGCGACTAGAAGGGGTTAGCGTCGGGCGGTTGACGCGGCACCAGTTTCCGGCCTGATGGCAACGTGAGCAAACGGCGTCAGAGGCAGCTTCGTTCGCCGCTGGAGTCCGCAATGCCAATTGGCACAGAGCGGCTGCTAAGCGAGCGTCTCCAGACTGGACACTCGCACCGAGAGTCTCAGTAATAATCCACTTTTGCGAAGGCGAAAACGATTGGCGATAAGTCACTTCGCTTCGCAGTTCATTCATCAATTCGCCTTCGAACAGCAAATGGGGCTGAACCACCAACAATGGCAGGCCCGTAGCGGAGAGTCCATCGAGGGCTTCATCGACCGAGGGACGCTGCGCGTGGATAAAACCGACTGAAGACCATCCCACCGGAGTCGCTTGAGTGCGCAGCTCCGCGAATTGCAACATGGCGGCCGTGGCCTCATCCGAGCTGCTGCCGCGACCGATCAGCGCCAACGCGATGCTCTGCGAATCTGAGCGTAAAGAATCTGAGCTTAAATGCTTTGACCCGGTCAAAAATGAAGCATCTGGGGACTGCGAAAGCGGTGAGGATTTCGACAACGCGCAATGAAAACGCTCGGCGGACAGTGCAACAATCGTAGGATCGAGGCACAGGGACGAGCATTGCCTCGATAGGCTGATCCCGAATCGATTGGCGGCAGACTCGACCGCTTCCGGAATATCATTTTGCGCATGCCCCGCACTGAACAGCAGGATGGGAACAATCACCAACTGACGCACACCTGCTTGGTACAACCGTTCGACAGCCGTTGGAATATCGGGTTCGGCCAGCTCAAGAAATGCGAGCTCTGCCGGCAAGTCTCGCAGTGAGCAAGGCCCTGGAAGCTGAGTCATCTGAGCGAAAACGGCGCGGACTTGATCCTGCCCAGAGCGGCTGCGCGTTCCGTGCCCCACCACCAAATAACCAACTTCGCGGCTTGGTGTTTGCGGTTCGGAGTCCATTTTGCCCACCTCTTGTTTCAAGAACGCTCACCCCGTTCTGACGTGCCAGATTTCAGACCAACCCTTCAGATTCGAGAAGGGGCTGCGTCGCTGTGCCCCGCTATTCTGTCGTCATCAGTTTATAGCGGAACGTCAACCGCCGCTCAAACCGTTTGAGTGCTGGAGCGGAATGGTGTCGCCTCGTCAGTAAATCTTGGGTGTTACCGTCGCGAGTAAAGTCTCGTATCGCGGGGCTGGAACGCGTCGCTTGAAGAGGGCGATTTGGGACGGCCACTTTTGCGTTAAATCCGCCCAACCGACAGTGCTCGCCCAAGCGTTACCAATTGACGCTTAGCCCCTTCGCTAGTACACTCGCACCGCTATTTTGTAGGCAAAACCCAACAGTTCGGCGACTTTGAACGCTGAACGCATCCTAGCAGAGATCCCAATTCGGAGGTTTGAACAGCGTTA
>JANPLP010000129.1:0-2148 GCA_031426595.1 Planctomycetia bacterium
CACTGGATTGAGCAATCGTCGTGTATCGAGGGCTAAGTGCGCATCATCATCGACTCCGCTGGATTTACTGGCGCTCCATTTGGCGAGAATCAGATTGCGGACTTCGTTCGCGTTTGAAATGCCCTCCAGTAGACCGCAATGCCCGACGACAGTTCCGCCCTCGCCACTAGTCGCCGCGCCGCCACCCGCTGTTTCGACCAGCACATCGGCTATTCCGAAGTAACGTTGTACAGGCCCCTGCTTAATTGAGACATTCTGTATGTTCTCATAGGTAATGGTTGTCTCGTGAATCGTCCAGATGCCGCGGCGAATACGCATGCTCCGATTGCTTAGCACGTACCATGTCGTGTCGTAGCGCAAATGAATGGCGATGTAAGCCACAATGTCAGGCAGAATGATAATCGCCCAAGCCAAGGGGGCGATCACGATACCAATAACTGGAGAGACAAACAGCAGGACAAGCCAAGCCACGGTCAACACAACGTCTATCGCAATCAAACCGATCCAGAAGTACAGCTTCACGTAGCGAAGGTAACCTTCCGCTGGACGAAAGCTGCGAACATCGTCATCGTCGGCTCCTTGGATGCGCGGCGGTTCCTCGGGCACGTGAAACCACCTCGTTGCCACCAACCATACGCCTCGGTAACACCACTGGCTGGCTCGCAAAATGGCTTTGTCACCGACCATTATAGAGCTCCTCGATCCGCAATCAGCTTTAGTGCATCTCGAATCTCTTCGAGCGCTTTCGTGACCCGTTCGTTCTCCGATGCAGATTCTGGTTCTGAAGAGGGTTCACCGAGCCCCGCGCGCATCGCCGGTGCCTCACTCTTCGCCCCTCGCATCCGACCATACAGAAAATCTCTCAGCGATTCTGCCTCAATCACACCTTCGATCACCATCTCGGCTTTGCTGCTGCCTGACGCAGTCTGCAAACTGATCTTTGCAAGCCCCATCCATCGCTGCAAAAGATTACGCGTCAAGTGAATATCTTGAATGCGCCGGTAGGTTAGATAGACCTCCTGCTTAAAGAGCACACCCCAGCTCATCGATACACCATCATCGGTGAACTTATATCGCAATGTGCTGTAGCGAAACCAAAGTCCGATGAAGACGAGCGGCGAAAGCGGGCCAGTCAACAGCGCAACCCAAAGATAATACCGAAACAAAAGCGGGTCAGGCCGTTCAATGTCGGTAGCGATAAAAGTCGCTGAATTCGAAGAAACCGCTGGCATGATACACGTCAAAACTTTGGGTCAATAGGACTGATAATAGAACTGATGAAAAATAGTGACTGCCTAGTTTAGCCACCGCATTCGCCGAGCGTCCAATCACCTGCGGCCGCTTACGGGATCAAAAGTCACTCCGCCACTACTCGAGCTTCAGCAATTCGTGTGAGGATCAGCTCGACTCAATTTGCAGCGTCGCAATGGTTACGAACCCATTGAGATTTCGCGGACTTGCGTTTGCGGAGTGAACGCGAGTGACCTCTCCACTAGAGGTAGTTGGTTGGCAAGCTCTGAGGCTTTGCGAAAAGCGTGATTTGAGCGACATTAGCCACACCCTTCGCAAAGCCTCAGAGCGTGCCAACAAAAAATTTAATCTGGACGAAGCGCTAGCACCGCTTGCCGCTTTGAATGTTCGTAGCCGCAACTACCCGCTCGATTTCCTCGGCCGACATTC
Source organism: Planctomycetia bacterium (assembly GCA_031426595.1). GTDB lineage: Bacteria > Planctomycetota > Planctomycetia > Pirellulales > Pirellulaceae > Aureliella. Next base: position 1,681 of record JANPLP010000129.1, read on the forward strand.
CACGTTCCACCAACTGTTGCTTGAGTTCAATCTCGTTGCGATGCTTCACAATCGATTGCGCGCCCGAGACGACTGCAGAGATACACAACCAACTGAAAACACCTATAATCGACACTAAGGGAATTGCAAAAGGCGACATGAACAATGACATCGGATGTCCTCACTGATCGAAAATTGTAGCGAGTCCATGGTACATAGATCGACACTCAACATTTCGTCAAAAGACTCCGGATCTTGGCCGGTAACACGAGATAATTTCGCGAATTCGTCCGCAGAATCGGCCAAGCCCCGTATCAAGGTGGAGCCACTCCGAATCGGACCGGTAATAGTTGACCCACCCATCCTGCAAGCCCCAATGGCTGGGTTTACCAACTTTGCGTATCGCCAAGTCGTGCGCGAATACGGCGGCGTTGGGCTTCAAGCCACCGAAATGGTCAACGCACGCGGCTTCGTTTGGCTTGACGAACA
>JANPLP010000130.1:0-2533 GCA_031426595.1 Planctomycetia bacterium
TAGCAAGCCGAGCACTTCTTCGCGTGGCGCTTCGCCTTTGCCACGAGCTTGCTTGCTGATCGAATCCAGCTGATTTTGGTACTTCGATACATCGCCAGCGAATTCCGACGTCCACAAGGAAAGATTGCGAACGAACGCGAGGAACTGCGTCTGGTCGACTTGGGGCGGTGCGGACTTTTTCCCAAACCAATAACCAAGCAGCATGCCGAAGACGAGCAGACCGGTACCAACCGCCAATCCGAGCATAAAAATGGTTGTGTTTGGCGGCAAAGTTCTTTTCTCCTAGTTGGCGTGATCTCGTACTTAGTCGGACGATATCCCGGCGAAGGTGCGGCGTACTAGCGCCAGATCGATGTCGAGCCATCTGGGAGGATCGAAACGTCCGCCAATTCCGGTGAATCGTTCTTGGCAATCACCACCACCCCGTTGGGGCTGATAGCGAATCCGCGTTTGCGATCGAGTTCGATATTGTAACCGATCTCCATCCCTTGCGGGATCGTCACACCCTTGTCAATGATCGCGCGTCGTACTTTCGCATGACGGCCGATCTCAACACCTTGAAATAGAATACTGTCTTCGACTTGCGCGAAACTGTTCACCCTCACATCGGGGCTCAACACACTGCGAACCACTTTACCGCCGCTAATGATTGTCCCTGGGCACACGATACTATCGATGGCTTGACCGCATCGATCCCCGTCCCCGCGACTTCCGAAGACAAATTTTGGTGGTGGCGAACTGGGTTGGAGTGTGCGAATGGGCCACTCACTGTCGTACAAATTGAGGAGTGGATCGATCTCAATCAGGTCCATGTTAGCTTCGAAATAGGCGTCCAAAGTTCCAACATCCCGCCAGTAAGCTTGACGTTTGCGATTCTCGTCGCGGAAAGGAAACGCATAGACGTTGTGTTCGTTGATGATCGACGGGATGATATTTTTCCCGAAGTCATGGTGGCTATTCGATTCGGTCGCATCGCGACATAGCTGCTCAAACAGGAATCTCGCGGTGAAGACATAGATCCCCATCGATGCCAAGCAGTGATGATCGTCGCCCGGTATGCCAATAGGATTGGCTGGTTTCTCTTGGAAGCCGTTGATGCGGTTCTTTTCGTCGACTTGAATGACGCCGAACTCTTTCGCTTCATCGCGAGTCACACGCAGCGCGCCGACCGTCAAATCAGCTCCCGACTCGCGGTGAAACTCGATCATCCGCAAGTAATTCATTTTGTAAATGTGATCGCCCGCCAGAATCAACACGTACTCGGGGCGATCTTTCTCGATCACAAAGATGTTTTGGTAAACTGCATCCGCTGTTCCCTGGTACCACTGCTCGTCGATTCGTTGTTGGGGCGGCACAATATCGAGGAACTCACCTAATTCCGCGCAGAAGAACGGTCGCCAGCCGATGTTAATATGGCGATCCAAACTCAACGATTTGTACTGAGTGAAAACGAGAATTCTACGCAGTCCCGAATTGATCGCGTTCGACAATACGAAGTCGATAATGCGATAGTTGCCGCCAAATGGAACTGCCGGTTTGGCTCGTTCTAGAGTCAGCGGTTCGAGTCGCGTTCCTTTGCCGCCTGCAAGTACAACGGCGGTGGTCTTTCGAAGCATGGTTCTACCCAAAGCGTTTCTAAGCCAACAGCCGAACGAATACCGTTTCATCCTTGATGGCTAAATCTCTGAAGACACGCAGCATAACAAATGTCTCGCTGCGTTTGAATCTCGGATCAATCAACCTGCCTACTTACGCCGCCCGGCGGTCTTCGACTTCGTAGTCATCGTCGTCCTGCATCCGTTTCAGCCGCTTTCGCTCAGCCTTCGAAAGTGGTCGTCCGCCGCTTTCAAGAGCTTGTTGTGCCGGCCCGTTGGTGGTTGGCAACGGCTTGCTGGTCGGAAGCGGTCGCATGTCAGGTTTCTTATCCACTCGGCCTTCAGCCGGCGAGGTCGATTCAGGGGGCGGTAATCGCAAGGACGGAAGTTTCAATTTCGGCATCGACAACTTCGGCAAGCTCAACTTCGGCAGCGATGGTCGCGGAACGCTAGGCATCCTCACTTTCGGCATGCTCAACTTTGGCAACCAGCCGCGTCGAGGCGCCCCGCCAGCGTCCGCAGTCGAGGAATCACCGCTCCGTGAACTCTTACTCTGTCGCTGCTCTTCCCGAAGACGCGTTTTTTCTGCCTTCGCAGCCACCTTCTCGGCTGCGCGCTCAGCCGCTTTGGCCGCTTTTTCAACCTTCCGATACTCCGGCGCCTCGTCGCTCATCGTGGGTTTCCTGACCAGTCGCCCCAGCCACGATCTGCTCGACGCTGGTTGTGGCGCTTGCTCTCCTGCGGCTTTCTGCTTGCCAAAATTGGCGCCCGAAGAGCTTGTGGAACCGGAGGCTGCCACGCGATTCGCGGTGGACTGGGATGACGATTGCGATGACGATTGCGATGCGTTTTGCGACTGAGTTGGGGAAGAAATCTGCGGCGAAGTGTCTGCGCGACGAGCTTGAGAAAGTGGACCGTTGCCGGCCTGAGTAGGCTGG
>JANPLP010000131.1:0-5184 GCA_031426595.1 Planctomycetia bacterium
CAGGGGCTTATCCGCAGCCAGATCCATAACTTGTCGCGCGCTGTAACCAACCACGATGATATCGTTACCGATTAACACCTGAGGCTGGAAGCCTTCGATGGGAAAACCTTCTGCCAGCTCTGAATAGTAGAATCGCGTCGCGCCGGCCAAATCTTCTTGAACCGGTCGAGGCACGCTGTAATCAGCCGGAACTGAGTCAGGGTTAAGCTCGCGAGCCACTTCGACGGCTTTGTCAAATACGCCATACAGTTCTTTGCAGCCTGCCAAAAACTGATCGCGGTTTCGCAGCTTAATCGCCAAGCCCAACTCCGGCAGCGGAAGCGGCGTCTCAGCGGGGGGCAAATCCAGCGAGATTTGCGGAGTTGTCCATAAAGAACTAATCGACAACAGACTTTCGTTCTCATCAATGGAAGGCAAGATCTCTTCATTGACGACGCGATAAACATCCTCAACGAGAGGCCAAGCTTCTTCAAGAACCCTCAGTGCCATATCGCGTTGTTCGTCGTCTTGCTCAGCCAACGCTATGAAACGGCGAATGTGGGCTGGCGCTCGGTCGATAGCTTCTGTGAGCAACTCATTCAACGCGGGTTGAGCCTGACTCTTCATCGCAAAAACTAGCAATGGTTGCGATCCTGCATGCCTCACGATGCTCATCGGTTCTGCGTTCTCGAGCAGCGGATTATCGGACCAATCGTAGGACATGCCCTCCAACCCAATATCACTAGCAAAACTCCAGCTCAAGGCTGCGTCGAATTCGACCTCTAGATCGGCGATGTACTCGTCCATTTCTTCGGCATCTGCCAAGATCTCTTCCTGCCACGCTTCGACATCCAATTCATCGCTCTCCTCCGAAGCCACTGCAGCAGAAAATTGGTTCGCCAAATTCTGGAAGTAATTCCCATAGCTCGCTTCCCACTGGCTCTCGCGCCATTCTTTTGAGATGTAGCTAATGCTTCGCAGCTTTTTAGGAAAATCATCCAGCAGGATTTCGAACTTCTCGTGGTCGACTAATTTGTCCCCTTCGCCGATTGTCACCAGCGGTGAACTCTCTTCGCTGATCGACATCAACAGGACTTTTTTTCGCAGTCCTAGAGAAATTAACAATTTGCGCCCTTCTAGTGCTTCAAGCACTCCAGCGAGCATCTCTTGAACTTCCGGATCCAGCTTCTCGACGGGGATCAGATCTGTCGAAAGCGCAATGGACAAAACCTGTCCGTCCTTCAGATCTTTGCGAGATATCTGCTTTGCTAGGGGGGCTAATTCAGGCACCTGCTGCATACCGATCTGCAGAATACCTTGCAGTGCATCGAGCAGCGTTCGCGCCGTCTTCTCGTCATTCAGCCGAAAGCCAACCACGGTCGTCGGTATGGTCAGTTCGTCTAGGTACTCCGCATCTAATTCCGCAACGAACTCTCGCAGAGCTTCGGGATCGTCAGAACGAGCAGTGATGTCTTGATAAAGCCACATCAACCCACTGATCGCTTCGTTCCAGTCGCTAGCGCCGTAGACGAAGTTTTCTTGTGAATTCATATCGACTAGCACGCCAAGTAGATTCTTGACGTTGGGGTTTTTTAAAGTGTCGCGAACGATCTGCATCTGCCCTTCTGGATTCTCCCATTGGGCAAGTCCTTCTGCTTCCAAGCGTTGAATGTAGGGAAGACTGCGGAGGCGGGTCACGAAATTTCCATTTAGAAACTCGGTCCAAGCCTCTCGCAAATTCAAATTCGCTGAAAGGAATGCGGCATCCTGAGGCACCAGTGCGATGCTCGATTCCTTCAAACCCTTCACGTTGGCAACCACCTGCGCGCTTACCCAATGCACGGGTATGGCGAAGGTGAACGCCCAAACGCACATCCCTATTGCTCGAAACGTCCAAACTCTTCGCTCCAACATCCTATCGCTCCAACGTGATGGTTCTTTTACAACTAAAATCAGGCACAAGGCAAAACTTGCAAAACCCTCGGCTACTACTTAGCTGGAAACAGCCGCTCCTTCAAGTACGAATAAGCAATCGCTTGCATAAACGCAGCTTGTCGGTTATTTGCGGAACCGCCATGTCCACCTTCGATATTCTCGTAGTAAGAGACATCATGCCCCTGCTGTTCCATCAGCGCCATCATTTTTCGAGCGTGCCCCGTATGAACACGATCGTCGCGGGTTGATGTCTTGAACAACACGGCCGGGTACTTAGTCGATTTCTCGATGTTCTGGTAAGGCGAGTAAGCTTTGATGAATTCCCACTCTCCCGGCGAATCTGGGTCACCGTACTCAGCCATCCAGGACGCACCAGCCAGCAACTTGTGATAGCGTTTCATGTCAAGCAACGGCACTTGGCAGACCGCTGCTGAAAACAGATTCGGATAGAGCGCGACCATGTTGCCGACTAACAAGCCGCCGTTGGATCCACCCTGTATCCCAAGGTGCTCCTTCGAGGTCACCTTTCGTGTCACGAGGTCTTCAGCGATCGCAGCGAAATCTTCGTAAGCCCTCAAGCGATTCTTTTTCAAAGCGGCTTGATGCCAACGCGGCCCATACTCACCGCCACCTCGAATGTTTGCCATCACGTACACGCCGCCTTGACTGGTCCAAGCTCGACCGACCGACGCATTGTAGGTCGGCATCAGCGATATTTCGAAACCGCCGTAGCCATACAGTAACGTTGGATTCGAACCGTCCAGTTTCACGCCTTCCTTCGCGACCATGAAGTACGGAACCTTCGTACCGTCTTTGCTCTTCGCAAAATGCTGGCTGATCTTCAAGCCTTTCGCGTCATAGAAGGCAGGGAGTTGCTTCAGTTGCTCGGGCTGCTTGCCAATCGATCCGTAATACAAAGTTGTTGGAGTTACAAAGTCGGTTGACGTCATGAAGTACTCGTTCGATTCGTCGGAATCAATCGGCGAGACACTGACATTGCCAAACTGCGGAGCCCCTTCAAGTGGCTTCTTTTCCCATTTGCCATTCACTTCGGTCAAGACATACACACGATTCTTAACGTCCTCGAGCACGTTCAAAATGACGTGATCTTTGGTCGGCGCGTAGGACGCTAAACTCGAATTCTCAGTCGGTTCGAAGGCCACATCGAAGTCGCGTTTGCCAGCCATGTAGTCTTTGTAGTTAGCCACTAAGAGCGAACCCGCCGCATATGTTTTGCCGCCGACTTCCCAAGGTTCACGCAAGTCGATCAACAAGTAGGCATGATGAACCGACTTGTTGGCACTATTCGGCGCGTCGATTTTCGCGAGCTTGTCACCGTCTACCAGTTCGTACAATTCGTCGTTGTAAAACGCCAGCGTGCGACTCACGAAGTTTCTTTCAAAACCGGGCGAGTCATCATGCTGAGCAGCGATGTACATGTCATCAGAGGTCCCTTCGTAAATCACTTTTGCGTCACTCATCGGTGTCCCGCGGTTCCAGCGTTTCACGATTCGTGGGTAACCAGATTTCGTTTGCGAGCCCTCACCAAAATCCGTAAACACGAACACTGAGTCGTGGTCGATCCAGTCGAGCCCACCTTTGGCCTCAGGACGTTCAAAGCCCCCTTTGACGAACTCCCGTTTCTCAATGTCAAACTCGCGAGTGACCGTCGCGTCAGCCCCGCCACGTGAAAGATTGATCAAAGCGAGGTCGTACTTGGGGCGAATGATCGAAGCGCCTGACCAAACCCAGTTCTCGGATTCGTCCTTGGCTAACTTGTCCAGATCAAGAATGATTTCCCATTTCGGGTCTGCTTTGCGGTACTCGTCAAGCGTCGTGCGCCGCCACAGACCGCGCTCGTTCTTCTTGTCACGCCAAAAGTTGTAATAGAAATCACCTGATTTGCTGACCATCGGAATTCGCGCATCCGAGTCAAGTATCGCAAGCAGGTCTTCGCGCAGTTTTGTAAAGTTCGGATCGGCTTCAAACTTTGTTTGAGTCTTCGCATTTCGCTCGCGTACCCAGTCGAGCGCCTTGTCGCCAGTCACATCTTCCAACCACAGGTACGGATCTTCGTCACTAGCCACTTCAGTTACCTTCTTTCCATCTTTGGTTTTGGCCTCCTCGGGCAACTGAGCCATTAAGCCGGTCGCCAAGCAGACCAACCAGCTCAGACCGAAACACGGGAGTGCGAATCCACTCCGTTGCCGAACGTTTGAACAAACCATTTAAGCCTCACTTGAATAAGTCAACTTGCGTCACCGGCCATGCTTGCTCCAGCGACGAACAACTGGCCGAAATACCAAACAAAAGATCCTTTTCACGCAACAGAATCCCCGCCCATACCGCTCAGCTTGTGTGAGCACTTTATTGCATCGTCAGGCATTTACCAAGCGGACGCACCGTTCACTTTAGCAATCCTTGGCCGCGCATCCACTCAGTCGCTCGATCGGGCCAATGAGTGCAAGCCGCCTCAGTGCGTCGCAATCCAAATCCATGCCCACCCGTCGGGTACAAATGCAGTTCGACGGGAACTTTCGCATGTTTGAGTGCCAGCGAAAACTCCAAAACGTTATCTGCGTCGACCGGATCATCCGCCGCCATTGTCAAAAACATCGGAGGCGTCTGCGCATCGACTGGCAGTTCTTCCGCATGATCTTTATGAATCAAGTAGGCGGGATAAACCAACACCGCGAAATCGGGTCGACAAGCCACGGCATCCGTAGCGTCGATGGCCTCATAAGCCCGTTTGCTGTAATTCGTACTCAACCGCGCCGACAAATGTCCTCCCGCTGAGAAACCTAACACTCCAATCTGTTTCTCATTCAAGCCCAACTTCGTCGACTGCGCACGCAGCATCGACATCGCTCGCTGTGCATCCATCAATGCTTCGATGGGGCGGGCGTCCCCTTCCGACTTCGGCACTCGGTACTTTAACAAACCTGCGGTCACACCGATCGAATTTAACCACTCGCAAACTTCCGTCCCTTCCAAATCATAAGCGAGGATGTTGTAGCCTCCGCCCGGGCAAATCAACACGGCCGTGCCTGTGTTCTTATCCGCCGGTGGCTTGTAGATCGTTAAGGTTGGAGAAGAGACATTGCCCAATCGAATGACCGACTTTCCCGCGACTTTGTTCCCTTTATCGTTCGTCGTATCTTTCTCTTCGCCTTTCGCCGCAACGCGTCCGGGCGGAGTGGCAGGCCACAAGGGGGTCGGCCCTAGCACTGCCTCCTGCGCGACCACTGCGTTCATCGCAAACAAAGAAAC
>JANPLP010000132.1:0-4010 GCA_031426595.1 Planctomycetia bacterium
TTATTCTTCCGCGCGTTGGCTCGAAGCTCGATGAGCAACCCCATCAAGCCATCGATCAGTTGTGTGTCGCCGCCGCCGGTTTTCTTCGGCGGTTTGACGAACAGCCCCAGGATCGCCCCAAGCTCGCGGAGCACGCGCATGCCGGTCCGCCAAGTCTGAATGTTTTCGACAGTACGCTTTTTAGTGTCCTCTAAGAAATTCTGATCCACGAAACGGTTTAGAGCTCGCGACATCTCGAACAGATCGCTGACGGCGCCTCCGGTATTGAAATCATCGTCCATCTTTTCAAGGAATGAAGCTCGTAACTTCGCTAGCTCGGCCAACAACCCTTCGCTGCCCGCATCGGCCAGCATCGCATCGCCCTCGGCTCGCGACTTGGCATACGACAACTCTTCAACCTCACCTGACTTGCCGACCTGTGGATAAAAGGCTTCGCCCGTGATTCGATCGAACCGCTGGATCAAACGGTAAAACGCATTCAGTGCTTGCCCAGCCTCCTCGAGCCCATCGTCGCCGAAAACATTCGTAGACCGATAATGCGAACGGAGCAGGAAGAACCGAATTCGCTCGCCGGTCTGCGCCTCAATCAACTTCGCTAGACCGCCAGCACCTTTGCTGCGGCTGATCTTGCTGGAGACGTCCGCTTCCCCCGAGTTTGGAGACCCGGATTCCGGAGCCGCAGCGCGATCGCTCTTGCCGCCTAATTTGCCGGAACCTGCGTCACGCTTCATCAAACCGTTGTGCATCCAGTAGCTGACCATGGGCGCATTGTGGCAGCAACGGCTCTGCGCCAGCTCGTTCTCATGATGTGGAAACACCAAGTCCAGTCCACCGCCGTGAATGTCAAAGGTCTTTCCCAAAATACTGCGACTCATCGCGGAACATTCGATATGCCAACCTGGCCTGCCCTTGCCCCACGGACTGTCCCAAGCCGGTTCGCCTTCTTTAGCCGATTTCCACAATGCAAAGTCACCCGATGAACGCTTCCTCGAAGCCGCTTCGCCTCCTTCACCCTGCTGACTATCAGCCGTCCGATTGCTCAGTTGCCCGTAGTTGGGGTCGCGAGTTACGTCAAAGAACACGTCGCCGCCACTCGCATAGGCAAACCCTTTGGTGATCAATTCATCGACGAATTCGATGATCTCATCCATGTAATCCGTAGCTCGTGGCAAGTGATCGATCTGATTTACTCCCAGCGACTGAAGGTTCGCGAGATAGTCCATGGTCATTTCAGTGGCGACTTGGGACATGGTAATCCCTCGCTTGCGACTGGACGCAATCAGTTTGTCATCGACGTCGGTGATATTAACGACTAGCGTCACCTCGTATCCACTGTAGACCAAGTAGCGTTTGATCGTGTCGAAAATCACCGGACCGACCATATGACCGATATGCGCCTCTGCGTAAACCGTCGGGCCGCACAAATACATCCCTACTTTGCCAGATACCAATGTCTTAAATGGCTCTTTTTGACGAGTCAAAGTGTTGTAAACGCGAATCGCCGTTGCTGTAGCAGCTGCAGATTCGACAGCGGAAGTTGATGGGGCACTGGTCACCGGAATGACTCCTGTAAAATTCTCAGTCCATTTAGCAGCTCTTAAGCTGGCTTTTTTGCATGAAGCTCGAAATTATAGGGGCAATCTGCCTAATGTGGGAGAGCGATCTTCGGCTTAAGTTGGGCTCGATGGCTGGTCTGCATGCCGTAGCAATATACCGAAGCAATCGCCCCAACCTGTTTGGGTTTCGCCGCTTCGCTGATGTGCGCCTTGCTAACGCCAACTCGGCTTCCCGCACATCGCAAAGTGGCTCGCACTATCGGGGCACCCGAGCAAACGTACGTTAGCGATCAAGGGCTTAATTAGCTGCTGAACGGACAGCGTCTGCGCTCGTCGCGGGCTGTTTCAAGGTGAGCGACGTATTTGGTGGGATCGGAGCCTCAAACTCTTTCCTTCTGATCTGCGATCCCCCCGTAGTTTTTAGCCGTTTCGGAAGCCTTCGAAGTACGAAAGAATGGCTTTGCAACAAAACTTATACGGGTTCCTATGCCCCCAAAAAATCGCTTCCCGACTTCTTAAAGTTAGCCTGAACACCACTAACACCCCATGTAAGGCTACTAAATCGATTTTACGAGGAGATTAGCACTTGAAACATGCGAGAACGCGGCTGAAATTCGCGGCGATTTCCAGTCATCGAGTGCAATCCCGGGCTATTTGACGCGAGGGGCAGTAAAGTGCCACTTTTCTGCTTGTGCGGGGTCATCCAGTGCACATGCAAGTTGCATTGATCCGCGAATCCATGTAGCGAATATAACGCTTGGTGGGTCTAGTCCGTTCGGATTCTCTCGTTTGTAGTTCGGAGTTCCGTAGCAAAGCACAACTTTGGCTCTAGTAGTGATGTGCCGTGGGGTAGGGTAGCAAGCCATGAGGGTAGATCGCTCGCCCAAAGAACAAAATAATGCCAACGCATTCCTCCACGCAACTCGAAGAATTCATTCCCATCAGCACACTTACTTTGAATAGTAAGGTGCACTTTGACGTCGATGTGTTTTTGAAGGTTGATGCCTATACCCCTCCAAAACTATTCTCGTCGCGCGATTTAAAATTGGAGCCGGGTCGATTTGACGCTTTGATTGACTCTGGTGTCTCGAAGCTGTTCATTCGCAGTGAAAGTTACCAAGCTTACCAAGCGCATCTACGCGGAAACTGGAAAACGCTGCTGGCCATCGAGCAAAGCGATGGTATCAACGCGGCTGCAATTTTGAGCAATGTAGTGCGCGCTGTTGTACATGAGCAATTTAACAGCCCGGATACAGCCGAAGTCGTCGGCACCTGTTCGGAACTGGCTTCATCAATGGTGAATTTACTTAGTCAACGGCCCGTGTTTGTCAGTGAACTCAATGATGTTATGTGTCACGATTACGCAACATTTACGCATAGCACCAACGTAGCTTGCTTTGCGGCGATGCTAGGTAAAGGGCTGGGCTACAGCGAAGGGGATTTGACGCAAATTGTCGCTGGCGCCCTGCTCCACGACTTGGGAAAGCTCGACATCTGTGATCGAATTCTGAGTAAGACCGGCAGACTTGATGAACTGGAATTTCGTGAAGTGCAGAAACATCCAGCCTACGGACTGCAGCGTTTGGTCAAAGAGCAAATATCGCTCAGCCACGGGCAATTGATGATGGTGTACCAGCATCATGAAAAACTGAACGGCAGCGGCTATCCAGTCGGTATCATGGGGGATGAAATACATCCTTGGGCGAAATTGTGCACAGTCGTTGATATCTTCGAAGCCCTCACCTCCCACCGCCCTTATCGAAAAATGATCAGCCACGCGACCGCCATGGCAATGCTGAAGCAGGTCGTAGGCACCGAACTTGACGAGGAGATCGTTCAGTGTTGGCAAACGCTGGTCGAAACACATTAGAAATGCATAATAATTTCGAGCAATTGCAAGTTGTGCTACCCGAGTCGTTGAGCGGATTTTTTGCTGAGCAGGGCTACTGCAAATCGACTTATAACGAAGAGCGGAGTCACGCGCGTCTCAACATTCGGTGCGAGGCGCGGATCCATATTGACCAGTCAAGCTCAATCGGTCTTCTTCAGCCCGAAAGTTGGGGAACAGTTCTCATTAAAGACTTGTCCAAAACCGGAGTTGCTTTGCTTTATCACGCACAAATCTATCCTGGCCTCGTATTCGAGCTCCTCTTTCGCGGGCGTGTGATTACCGCGCGAGCCACCCGCTGCCGAAGAATCGCTGATAAGTGCTTTGAAATTGGCGCCTCTATTGAAGGCGTTGTTGCCTGCTCGGAACTTGTTGGGGAGCTCCCGATTCTCTCTGATCAGCCGCAAGTCGACGTTGGCTGATCGATCCCTTTTGGCTAGCGGCGATGGAGCGTCGTTCTGTTGTATTCGGAGCTGTGGTATCCTTATACAGCAGCGGACTTTGATCTCGTTTGCGATAGGCGAGCCGACATACGCTGAAGCCTAATGCTTTGTCCAGATTTAATT
>JANPLP010000133.1:0-7665 GCA_031426595.1 Planctomycetia bacterium
AATTCAGGCCCAAGTATCCGCTTGGGCAACTGCAACGAATGCGAAACAACGAGGGGTCGACTGGCAATTCACTGTCGAGGATGCCCGCAAAAAACTGAAGCATCTCTACCCCAAAGTTAAATTGTGTTGAAGCACTAGTGCGGCGTCCAGGTTAAATTTTGGGGTGGCACGCTCTGAGGCTTTGCGCGTGGCTATTGTCGCTCAAATCACGCCCTTCGCAAAGCCTCAGGGCGTGTCACCCAAAGACGATCAACCCTAAAATTAAATCTAGACAAATCACTAGTGCGGCGGCGTCCCTATCAGGTTCATGGTCCTTTAGATTGCTACGTTTACTGTGATTGGGATCGCGGACGTTTCGGGCCCTGGTTTTAAAATACTTGGGCGCATGCCTGCGGTCCCCACCCGGCTCGTTCATCCCAATATGCGAGCCACCCAAGGTACTAACTTCGATGCGGCACTAGATTAACGTTTCAGGCGATTTCCCGGTATGGGTCAGCTCCGAAACGCCGGCTGCAATGCCATGGACCGCATCGCCCGTATTTTGGCTGTCCACGGTTTGCGAAGGAGCTCTCCGCGGCACGCAGGAAGCCAGCCAACTGATCGCCAGCACAGCGGCCAGCCCGATTCCATATCGACCCCACTCGGGAACGCTAGCGGGGAGCAGCTGCACGGTATCGAGCTGTCGCCAAATCGCGCGAAACACCAGCAGCCCCAACCATATCCAGACAGCGGGATCGTCTGTTGCCAAACGATTGGAATAGCCTCTAAACGCCCAGCGTGATCCCAGCCAACAGAAGATCGCGGCCAAAGTCATCGGCAGTGAGGCTTGCCAGCCCAGTAACGCCGTTGTTAGCGCCACCCCAGCCACCCATGTACGAACTGAAGCACCGCTCGCAAAATCTAATTGGCGAGCGCCGCGGAACAGCAGGCGGCTGACCAGCCATGCAATCAGCGCCCCAGCAGACATCCCGAGGCCAACGGATAGCAGCGCATGCAGACGCCCTCCAATCGGCCCAAGATTGGTAGTCGAGCGCCAGGGCACAATCACGACTTGAGGATCGATCAACACACAAACCACCAACGGGAACAGCGACCAAGCGAACAGTCTTAACGGAACGCGCTGATGCTTGACCGCGATCAAACCTGCCGCCACTAGGCCGCACATGATCGTCGCATAGCTTACCAATCGCATCACTAAAGTCGGCGTCACCGCAAGCTGATAGATGGGAAATTGATAAGCGGCTCGGTCGCTTGGAAGGTTCATTCCTCCGCGAGCCACTTCGGTAAAAAAGACGAAGAGAAAAATCATCCCCACCAGAAACTCGACCAGCGGATACTGAGCCGAGATGGGCAAACGACAAGTTCGACATCGCCCTCTAAGCTTCAACCAAGCGAGGACCGGCACATTGTCGCCCCGTTGAATTGGAGCGCAACAATAGGGACAACCCGAGTGCCCACCCACAGTGCGGCCGAGTGGTAGACGATACGCGACGACATTGAGAAAACTTCCCAGCGACGCACCGACCGCCACAAACCAGCTTGCGATCGTAACCGACATCGCCGTCGTTACAAAGGCAATCCACCAATCTGTTCCGTAGCTCCGATTCCCGTATGTAAGCCCGCCGATCAGGGTTCCCAAGGCGATATACAGTACTACGCAACCGACGATCAAGCACCACGCTAATCGATAAGGCCAATTCGCTCGTCTTCGTCGCCGCCGAGGCATATTGAGGACCAATTAAGTCAAGTAAATTTAGATTGTGTTTGCAGAGTGTATTCCGAGAACTGCGGTAACAGTAGGCCCGACCCACTCCACCACGGCCGCTGACTAAGACAGCCGTCCACGTTGCCTCTCACGATACACAAGTTCGTGAGGAACCGTTCGAAAAAGCCACAAAACGAAGTCACGAAGCTATGAGCCGCGATACCATTCCAGCTGTTCGCATCCGAGTCGCCAAGGACCTGCCGGTTCGCACCGACGGTGAGTGGGTTCTTTATTGGATGACCGCTTTTAGGCGAACGCGTTACAACTTTGCACTACAACGAGCTCGCGATCTAGCCAATCAACTGAAGAAACCGCTAGTGATCTTGGAAGCGCTGCGAGTTCATTATCGCTGGGCCAGCGATCGTTTCCATCGCTTCGTTATCGATGGCATGATCGACAATCGAGCCGCTTGCGTAGACACGGCGGCTGTCTACTATCCCTACGTCGAACCGCAGCCTGGCGAAGGCTCAGGCCTCGTCGCCGAGTTGTCGAAACGAGCCTGTGTGGTGGTGTCGGATGATTATCCTTGTTTTTTTCATCCGAGCATGTATCGCGTTGTGAGCCGTTCGATTGCCAGCCGCTTTGAATTGGTGGACTCGAATTGCTTGATGCCTTTATCGATCGCTGATCGCACTTTTACCGTCGCCCATTCCTATCGCCGACACATGCAGAAAGTGCTCCCCCCGCATCTCGAAAATATGCCCGAAGCCAACCCGCTGGAAAAGCGAGCGACACGTGGGCTGGGGCAGTTAACAGAGCTTCCCACTAGCATCACCACACGCTGGCCTGCAGCCGATCTCCAGCGGTTAGTGACCGACGGTGGTTTAGCGTCAATGCCCATCGATCACTCCGTGGGCCCCACTGCCTTGCAAGGTGGCAGTCAAACCGCTGATAAGTTATTGACCAACTTTCTTCGAAGGCGACTCAGTAACTATAACGAAGACCGCAATGAACCAGATTTGCACGGGTCCAGCGAATTGTCGCCGTACTTACATTTCGGTCATATCAGCGCTCACGAAATATTTCAGAAGCTGATGGAGCGGGAGCAATGGCATCCTGGCAAGCTGATGAAGCCGAACGGCAAGATGAATGGTTTCTGGGGAGTCACCGAACCAGCTGAGGCGTTTCTCGATCAACTCTGCACGTGGCGCGAAATTGGTTTTAACATGTGCTGGCAAGAACCTAATTTCGACCGCTTTGAATCGCTTCCCGATTGGGCTGAGAAAAGTATGCGGGAGCATGAGAAAGACCCGCGCGAACATCTCTACAGCCTCGAACAACTCGATGCGTCGGAGACGCGCGACCCGATTTGGAATGCCGCGCAGCGACAGTTGGTGCGCGAGGGCCGCATCCACAATTACCTGCGGATGCTGTGGGGTAAAAAGATCTATCAATGGTCCGCCACGCCGCGGGCCGCGCTGGACGTCATGATCGAACTTAATAATAAATACGCGCTCGATGGACGCGACCCCAATTCTTATAGCGGCATTTTCTGGGTCTTGGGTCGCTACGATCGAGCTTGGGGCCCCGAGCGACCCGTGTTTGGCAAACTTCGCTACATGACCAGCGAAAACACAGCAAAAAAACACTCACTTGGCAAATACCTGGAGCGTTTTGGCAGATAAAACGGACTCGTATGCAATGCTTGCAAATGGAAATAAGGTTGCAAAGCCCCATTTCGTCTTGACGCTAGGTACCCTTAGCGGACACGTTATAGATCTTGAGTTCATGGAGTCGAACTCGACGCTAATCAACGAATTGATGATCGCATAGCTAGCAACAGTGGCAAGGAGGCCGCCGATGTCTACTTCAACTCCTGGTGGAGCATGTTCAACTGTCAGTCTGCGCACTCTGTTGCGTGAGGCAGTCTTTGTTGGCGCTGAGGACATTCGCGCACGACGCTGCATTCATAAAGCAGACCAGTGCAAGGTCGGCGATATCTATGTACCGATTCAAGATTCTTCCAACGATGGTCACGATCAAGTTGAAGAAGCCGTTCGCCGCGGTGCCGCGGCCGTAGTAGCCGAGCGTCTCTTGCCGGTTTCGGTTCCTCAGTGCTTGGTGGATAGTACACCGATCGCTTACGGAAAAATCTGCCAAGCGCTCGCCGGCAATCCATCGCAGCGAATGTTGACGATCGGTGTCGTAGGGACTTATGGAAAGACCACGACAGCGCTCTACTTGTCAGCGATGCTCAAGCGGTTGGGGGGGCAAGTTGCTTATTACACGTCGTTAGGTGCAAGTGATTCGACCAGTTGCGATCGAAGTGCAGTGCGTCCACCGGCAACTCAAAAGTTAGCGAAGTGGCTGAAACAAGCTGATCTGGCAGGCGCGCCCGCCGCAGTGATTGAACTTGCTCCTACGATGCTGCAAAATCACGTTACTTCCGGTATCGAATTCGATCTGCTGGTCGTAACCGGCATGCGGCCATCTCAATTGCGAGGCTCGCAGAATCTAAAAAACTACCAAGGTTCGCTGGACGAAGTCATTCACCAAATGAAGTCGCACGGCATGCTGCTGTACAACGCAGATGACGCATATGCCACCCGCTGGGCCGGCAAGAGCTCCTTACCAGCCGTCGGTTATGGACTTGATGCAAGCCAGAACGTTCGCGGAAAACGTTTGTCTCGCGCTGGCGGCGAGCAGCAGTTGTTGACCGTGGTTGGCAACATGGTGATGCCTTTAACGTTAAAAATGCCCGGCGACCATATTGCTCGCGCTGCACTAGCTGGGGTGGCTGCTGGATGGATGTTTGATTTGCCCGTTGCCGAAGCGATCGCGGGCGTCGAGTCACTTCAATCTATCCCAGGTCGGATGCAACGTATTGTTCAGTCCGTCGACGTTCCTCTATACATTGACGCGGGCGAGACACCCGATCGAGTAGCGGTTGCCTTACATGCGTTGAAGCAACATCAGCTTGGTCCTACTACCGCAGTTGTCGATGTCAGCAGTCGCTTGCATCCCCAGTGGCGCGGTCGGCTGGGCGAAGTGCTTGACCGAGCAGCGGCTCGCGTCGTGCTCAGCGCCTCAGGCTGTTCCGCAGCCAATGCTCAATCTGTCATCATGGATGTTCTAGGTGGCTTCCGTTGTCCAGGCCGAGTTGAAGTGATCGCCAATCGCGAAGCGGCGATCCGCTGGGCGGTCAAAAACACCGCTTCTGGCTCGATTCTGTTAAGCGGGTGTGGATCAATGCCTTGGCTGGATTCACACGATGAATTGTCGAGCGACGAGATGGTGGCCAAGGCCGCGGTGGAATCTAAAAACTCCTTCCCAATTGCACCGATTTTGGGAATTTTTCCACCGACTTCTCCTACACCCTTTTTTTCCCATTGACCTAGTATTTCCGAATCCAGTATTCCATCCATTATGCGAGCAGGTTACGGACAACACTCAGACCAGCCAGCCGCACTGCAGGCACAATTCATTCGCCGTTGATTGACCCCTTTTCACGGCCAATGGTCAGCTTGCTAGCGGTTTGCGGAGTGAAAGCTGCGTGCGTCACGGAGGACGCCGAGGCTCGTAATGACTGGATGTCGATCATTTGGAGTTCTGTCGTAAGCTATGGTTTTGCGGGAAAGCATAGCTGGCCTCCCTCCTGGGTCGGAGCATTTTGTAGGTAGATCGCAGTTTCTGGGTCAACTGTAATTTATCTGCGCTTCACGACAGAGCTTACGTCTGCGCACCGGAGCTTAGTGAGTTTCACTTCGCTCCGGTGCCAGGGAACAACAAAGCCCTTGCAGTTCACTTGGAACAGCGAGGGCTTTTTTTATTTCTCTCGCGCCCGCAAATGGTTTGCTCAAATCCTCGCGGCACTGCCCTTTAAGCAGGTCAAGTGACTGGCTTCTGCTCGATCAGCTCAAGCTCTGGCAATGAGACCCGAGCACCGTCGGGCTTGAAGACCACTGGAATGACTTCTTTAGAAACCGCCGCGTCGTAAATCAATCCAAAGTATTTGTGCGCGGGCGTTGACAGTCGCAAAATCCAACTGAACAAAGTGACTCGAAGCTTCTGCAAGCCATTGAGGCTCGGATCCGCAATAATATCTTCTTCGCCGACTTCTATGATCCAACGTTCAGCCGCAATGTGAATCATTTTGCGATTCTGAAGTTCCTTGAGAGCACGGCGAATGTCAGGCTGTTCCATGTAGCCGTAACGCACCATGACAGAGTCGATGTCATTACCCAGTCGCTGAACTTTGTAACGCTGCCGGCTGCTCACTTTTGCAACCGACGCTTGATCCACATGCATTAAGACCACATGCGATGGCAGCACCCCATATTTCTTAAGAAAAATCCGGAGCGCAACCGGGACATAGTCATCAGCCGACAAGATAGGACGGGAACAAAGGAAAACCGCCGCTCGGTCACTTTCCACCAAGCGACGTCGACCTTGAATCAATGAGCGAGCCGCAGGCAAGTTCTCTTGAATCGTGATTTCCAGATCGTCGAGCATATCGCGCAGCGCAATCAGCCATTCGATCTTCTTCCCTTCCCGAACGCCAAACTCATAGAAGGCCTTGGCCAGCGCCTGTCGGCCCCATTGCCAGATCAACATCATTCCAACCAAGCCGCCAGCGATCATCAGCGGGAAGTATCCACCACTGAATAGCTTTAATAAGTTGCTGCTGAAAAACAGGAGATCGATCGTTAAGATCGGTATGCAGACGATCAGCACATGCGACAGTTTCCATTGCCAACGATGCAGGGCAACATGGGCAAACAGTATCGTCGTAATGCCCATGGTAGCCGTCACTGCGACACCGTATGCAGCAGCTAAATTAGTAGCGGTTTGGAAGTAGAGCGTGACTGCCACGCAGCCTACAAATAGTGCCCAGTTGACGGCTGGAATATATACTTGACCTTCCCCATGTTCGCTGGTGTGAAAAACCCGGAAGCGAGGCATGAAACCGAGGACGGTGGCCTGCTTGATAATCGAGAACATGCCGGTGATCAGCGCCTGCGACGCAATAATCGCAGCGATCGCTGACACGCCGATATCAAAAATTTGGATGACTGAATCAACGCTCTCCATCCCTGTTCGCGGCGTCATGGCATAAAAAGTATTGGCTCGCGGAGGCACGCCGTTTTGTAACATGTATCCCACTTGCCCTGCATAGCAAGTCAATAGACTTGGGAGCACTATCAAGAACCAGGACTGCGTGACCGGGATTCTCCCCGAGTCCCGCTCGGAGAGGCTTTCACCCTCCGCAACCGGCGTCTCGCTCGAACGCGAGAAATGTCCCATATCAGCGTACTTGGCTTCGCCACCAGTGATGGCCAGCACTACAACACCCAGCACAACCATCGAACCAATGAACGGGAAGCCTAACAGGAACTGTACGGCATAAAGAGGATTGACGGCTAGAAAGACTTCCGGACTTGCGATGATCCACGGTATTCCTTTCAACGTGATCCAAGGAAACCATACGATGATCATGAACAAACCGAAGAAGCCGCCAACTTTACTCGTCCCTCGCCATTGAACTTTGAAAAGCAATACTAGGCAGATCAAGGTGGCGATAACGGAGAGGGAAGGGCCGAGCGGTTCGAAGGCGCCGAGCATACTGATGGGAGGAGTGATGATGCCGTCAGCCGCCAATAGCGCTGCAGCACAGACAACGAGAAACCCCAGCGCGCCGAGGCCGGCCACTTTACCCGTGTAGCCCTTAATGAGACTCCATAATGCGAAGTCGCCTCCTTCGCCGCGATGGTCCGCGCGCATTATCATCAAGTCATACTTGACGGTCAAAAAAATCAGAGCCCAAAAAACCAAACTCAGGCTACCTAAGTGTTCAGCATCGCTGAGAAATTTGCCTCCAGTTGCTTTTAGCTGAGCGACAATTTCCTCGGAGTGATGATTCTTCAACAAAACTGCTTCGCGGGTGATTTCCATGATGCAGT
>JANPLP010000134.1:0-2996 GCA_031426595.1 Planctomycetia bacterium
GTCATCCAGTTTCAACAGCCGAGTTGCAGCATCGCCGAGCAGAAGCGCTTCACAAATGTCACGAAAGTTTTGCGTGTTCGGTCCAAAGGCAACGTTGGAGCCATACGCGGCGGGTTCTAACATGTTCTGGCCACCGCGATGACCGAAACTACCACCGACAATCGCCACGTCCGCCAAACCCCACCACCATCGCAGCTCGCCGATTGTGTCCACCAGTAAAACCTGCCAATCGCTTGCTCGGATCGCGCCCTCACCGGCTTCACGGATTGCACTTCTTCGCGCCGGTACCACTCCCAGCTCCTGCAGCTCCCTAAAGACGCTCTCAAAGCGCTCTTGATGACGCGGAACAACAATCAAGCGTAGATTGGGCCACTCTTGCCGCAACTGTATGAACGCCCTTGCCGCTGCTAATTCCTCGGGTTGCTGCGTGCTGCCGACGACCCATACAGTATGTTGCTCATCGAGCCCCACTAGCCTACGAAGCTTTTCGACCGGCTCGCTGCAGCGATCAAACGTCACATTGTCAAATTTCGTGGAGCCAGTCACCTGAACCCTGACCTTATCAACTCCGCAGGCAATGAATCGATTTGCGTACGTTGCAGTCTGTGCCGCGACCAAATGCAATTTGCGAAACATCGATTCGGTCAAGCGCTTGTACTTTTGATAACCTTTAAAGCTACGCTCGCTCAATCTTCCGTTGACGACCGCGATTCGAACGCCGTAACGCGCCGAGCTTTTGATTAGGTTCGGCCACAACTCCAGCTCACCGAGCACCAGCAGCCGAGGCTTGAGGGTCTTAAGCACATTGTTGACAGACCAGGTAAAGTCCAGCGGAAAATAAAATAACAATTCGTGCGGTAAAATTTTCTTCGCCAGTTCCATACCGGTCTGAGTCGTGGTACTCAAAACAAAGGTTGCGGTAGGGTTCTTCTGGCGCAATCGTTCAAGCACCGGCTTCAGCAATTGAACTTCGCCTACACTTACTCCGTGTAGCCAAATGACCGGTGTCTTGCCCAACCGATCTGCGATTTCGCGTGGAATGATTCCAAGAAACCTCTGAGACCATCCCTCGCGATAGCGTCCCGTCCTGACTCCGCGGTACAGTAGCGACGGCGACGCTGCCATTAAGGCCATTCCATAGATCAAATTTAGCAACCACGGCATGGGCCGTTCGCCTCCTGCGGAATCAGGCAGTTGCCAATCGTGGACTCTTCATTTTGGGTGACCGCTAGTTCCGGCCGTGGCATGCCTTGTACTTTTTACCGCTCCCGCAAGGGCAAGGGTCATTGCGTCCCACCTTCACACCATCGTTACGGATGGGCTCAGCGCGTACCGCCTCACTCGACCCTGCACGATCTGCGGCCGCCAAATCTTCCGTTTGCTGCTGCATGATTGGTGAAGGGGGTGCATCGTGACGCGCGGTGGTCTCAACCCACGTGCTATTCACAAAGTCTTCATCCAGATGCTCCATGCGGAAGATCAAGTCCGTCATTCGTTCGCCTATAGCAAACCACATTTGGCCATACATTCGCATCCCTTCGCGTTTGTACTCCACTTTAGGATCCATCTGCGCGTAGCTCTTCAAACTGATCGCGCTTCGCAAATGGTCCATCGCCAGCAAGTGATCTTTCCAAGCCGCATCGACGATGCTCAGCAACACCTGCCGTTCCATGCGTCGTATTTCGGGGTGGAAGCGGTCATCGATTGCCTGCTGAACATGCCGCTGCAACAAGTCCTGATCGAACTTCGCTAGCTGATCGGAATCGAGCTTCAACTTGAGGTTGTCATTGAACCAAGTGGTGAGCGAATCGATAGCTCCATTGCCACCTGATGCTTCCTTGACGGAAAGCTTGGAATCGCGACCGCTGTAAAGCTGATCCACTTTGGCCTTGGCCTTGACTGCCGTTGCTTCAGCCGTTTGGTAGCTCGCGATGCTATGTTTGACCAGTGTTTCGCGGACATCGTTCAACGTATCGCCCAGATTCTCAACACCCGAAATCTCAGCATCAAATCGTGACGACGCCCAGTTAGCCAGCGACGCTTGATCCAGTTGGAATTGATTGTTGCCAACCACTCGGCCAAATCGAGTGAGCCCTACCAACACTGGATACTCAGATTCTTTTTGACGGTAAGCACTCTCAGCCAAGAGTGTTAATTTCTTTCGAATCTCTTCCGGCTCTTTGCCGCGCAGTTCTTCGATCGGCACTTCCAAACTAAATTTGTTCTTCATCCAACCGGTCAGCATCTGCAGACCGTGGTCTTCATGCAGCAACTGCGCGCCTTCGCTCAGATCAACAGCATGCAGACGCTCGTACACACGCTCGATCATCTTTTCATCGATCGTGGATCGCGGAATCTTCTTCAGATCGTTAACAGAGTAATTCGTGCCGAATCGGGTGTTGACCCACTTAGCCAGTGCCTCCCAGTTCCATTCTTCTTCGGATTCGCTCTCCGGCAAGTTCTCTTCAATCGCATCCAAGACCTGCGTCTCCGCGGCCCGCTCGGCGGCATCTTGCGCGTAAATTGCGGCAGTTCCCGGATCGATGTTGCGGAAATCGCGAGCCTCTAACTGGCACGAAAGCTTCGCGCTGGCCCACTTTGTATAAGCTCGGCATGGGTGATGGCGAACCGATTGAAAGCTCGTTCGTTAGCCGTCGCATTACCGCCGCACAAAAGAAGGTCGAAGAGCGAAACTTTGAGATTCGCAAAAACTTGCTCGAGTACGACGAAGTGATGGACCAGCAGCGTAAGCGAATCTATTCCTATCGTCAGCAGATTCTTGAAGGTGTGACTTGCCGCCAATTGGTGCTGGAGCAGATCACTCAGCAAATTGAGCATTACGTCAAAACTTATACAGATGCCAGCTTTAATGCCGAAGCTTACACAAAGACAGGAGAGCAGCTTGACCGGGAGGCCGGCCACGGCATCGTCGCGGCCACAGCCGAGAACGAACTTCATGAACAGCGCCGTCACGAGATTCATGACCTGGTTCAGCG
>JANPLP010000135.1:0-9617 GCA_031426595.1 Planctomycetia bacterium
AATTCAGGCCCAAGTATCCGCTTGGGCAACTGCAACGAATGCGAAACAACGAGGGGTCGACTGGCAATTCACTGTCGAGGATGCCCGCAAAAAACTGAAGCATCTCTACCCCAAAGTTAAATTGTGTTGAAGCACTAGTGCAGCGTCCAGCTTAAATTTTGGGGTGGCACGCCCTGAGGCTTTGCGAAGGGCGTGGCTGTTGTCGCTCACAATACGATCAACCCTAAAACTAAACCTGGACAAAGCACTAATGACCAAACGACTGGCCCTGCCGATTGACTTGCGTAGGGTCCGTCGCGCTTCAGCGCTCTGGACAGTTCAATTTGTAGTCGATGACAACAAAGGCCGCGATGATCTTGTGGCCTTGCGCAGTGGGGTGGACGCTATCCCAAAAGAGATAGCGATTCGCGTCGACACCTGGAACGACCTCAAATCCGATTCCGGTCAATGGATCGAAATTCGTGGCTGATAACATCACATTTTGCAAACCGAACAGCCGTGGTGCGCGAGTGACCGATTGGAACAGTCGTCCGATTTTGACGTCTGCAATCTTCACACGGCGAAACTCGCGACGCAAACTGCTCGTGAGGTTGGACAACTCCGCATTGAATGCTGAGGCGGCTGCGTCCAATTGAGTAGATAGAGTCGGAATAGTATTGAAGAACGGAGTTTGACCAAGCGGTGGCAAGTCCAAGATCACGATGTTTCGCGCCCCAGCAGCATGCAGCGTTTCGACAGACCATCGGATACCGTCAAGCGCGTTGGGTATAAAGTCTAGCTCTCCCGCGAGTGCCCCAAAGAAGATATCGTTAGCACCGGCCCAGATCACAAAGATGTCAGTCGGATCGGCCACTCCACCACTGGCGAGTAAGTAACTTGAAACTTGCTGTGACAAATCGGGGGTCCCGTAAGGCGAAGCGCCCGCAGCTCGAGCGCCATTAAAGGAGTAGTTTGTACCGCCTAGAATACTCGGCGTTGGAACGGGCTCACGCAGTGCCGTCGCAAAGTGCTCAACCCACACCTTGCCGTTCGAGAATCGGCCATCGAAGTACAGCGGTGAAGGGGGTAGCACACCACCGGACGCGACATAAAAATTGCCAGTCTCCGACAAACTGTCACCGAAGACATAGACCTCCGCGCGGCAATTTGCAATCTGCAATGTAAGAGTGAAAACGAACGCTACAAACCACTTTACTTGAGTACGCATTTTCAATTTGCCCTTCTGAGTTGTGAACCGAGCGACGAAACAGGAATGTCGCCTATGCACACTAGGGGTCGTTCGGGCGAAGACAGAGCGCGCGAAATGTCGAGAAAGCGGAAGATTTCGCAAGTTCGAGTTTATACAGTGCCGGTCATTAAATCCTGCTGCGACCTTGCAGCACTTCCGCGATGGGTCCGGAAGTCACGCGCTATCGAAAGTCGAAATCAGCGCGGCTTCGCGGAATGCACGCTAAGAGGTGGCCAACCGAGCAATTACCGGACATAACCAGCGAATGATTCCCATTGTTCGACTCACCCGACGGATGTTGCCTTTCGCTTGATAGCCGCACGCAGACCCTCCAGCCAAGCTTGGTCAAACTTGTTCGCGAGGCCACCTACATGTGGCTGTTCGGTTCCGTTACTTAGTAGGAAGGCTAACTCGGTACCTCTATCCTCGAGAAGAACGCGTCGCTCATTCTTAAAGCTCGCCCAGAGTCGACCTTTCAACAAATATTCTTGATCCGTCTTTGCGAGGGAGCGTTCGGGAACACAAACTTCAGTCCCTTGCTCATTACGCAACAAGACGTCGCGTCCGGTTCGATTGTTGATCGTCCCACCATACTCAGCGCAGGCCATATACTTTCTTTTGCCCACGCTCCAAGTCCAAACTCGCAAATTAGGATGCGCTGGTAAGCTTGCAATGTTCTTATTGAACGATCGCAACAGCTCAGTTGGATTGCCAAAAGCGGTGGTAGCATAGTCGACCGGTACGGAATCCGACTTGCTGACCATTTCAAGATTGATTGTAATTGTGCCTACGTTGAACTTGACATATGCGAAGCCAAAGGGGACCTGAGGGCTTTTGAAAATCGTGTAGTTCAAAGTCGGAATAGGATCCGACATCCAGCGTTCGCCCGCAATCGTTTCATTTCGCATCTGCATGGTGTGAGGAACAGATTGGCGTTTGCTGCCCGCAAGACTTGCGCTTACGAAGGCTCGGAGGTTGCTAATGGGAGTACTAGGTTGCAAGTTCGCATCAAATAACATCGACAGTACATCGATAATGTTGACGCGATCGACTTGCGGCTGTTGCTGAAGTAGGAGTCGCATGCCGATCAGTTCCTCTAAATTGCCACTCTCCGGGATTTGAAATACGTTGTCCGGAGTGTTGTAAGCGATCCATCCCTGCTTGATCGAGAAAAGACTTGAGTTTCCATAAGTTGTCGCATCAACTAGCAAGCGAGCCCCCTCCCAGTAATCCGGTGCGCCTTGCATCACAGAGCTACTTGTCACTTCAATCCAACGGTACACTTTCCCGTCGATGACTTCGTTTTGTAGCATGCGGGCGGTTGAGGTGATGGTTTCAATGCGGTTGGGACCGTGGGAGATGTTGCCCTGCCACTTGACGTATCCCAGCCCTTCCGGAATAGAGGCCAAATCAAACCGACCTGGGGTGCTTCGCACTTTCCTAGATGGTGCGTCTGGACCAGCTGGAGTGCGTTTATTATCCGGCGGAACCACCTCTTCAATGGGGCCTTGATTCAATGCCAATGTACCAATCTGGTAGCCAAGCTCGTCAAACAAAGGTCCAAACGGGAGTGGAGTTTTTGATACCCGATGGCGCGTTCGTGTGGCGGGACGCTTGACAATTCCAATCTTTTGCGTCGCAGCGTCTATCTTGAGATCCTCGAGTTTCCTTGCGACTCGCTCCGCATCCGGTTTGGCAGTAAGGCCATCTTTCATCGTGCAGGTGGCATCGAGCGTCGGGATCTTAACTTGAATCTCAACGATTCCGAAAGGGTTGAAGCTGTCGCTCTTGCTGCGAGCTATCCGATAACCGTCAACCGAATCTAAGTCATCCTGTGTTCTCGAGCTTATGACATAACAAAACCTTTTTCCGTACGGCGATTTAGCTGGGCCCAACCACTCGTTGCGTCCCACTGCGCTCAGGTTCTGTCGCGCCGTGAGTATCGGCACTGCGGCTACCGGTATCCGATCCGCAAAAAACAAAGCGATCGCGTCCTGAACGCTCAGTCGCTGTTTAGGCAGTTCCAAGCCTTTAACTGCGCTGAGCAGATCTCGTTGACGGTCGAAGGGAACCACTAAGCCGTGGCCATTTTCAGCTAGCTCAAGTTCTTCCAAAAAGCGTTTGATTTCCGGGCTTTTAGCTTCAATCCAGCCTTCTACAATCTCCAACTGCTTTAAGTTTTCCCACACTTTGACGTCGACTTTGATATAAGCGCTCTCGATATAGCCGCGACCGTCGTCCGTGATTTGGACGAGCAACCATTTGCTCAAAGGCTTATCGGGTTTGTCTTCAACTGCCAACACTTCGAGTTCCAGCGTGTATGCCATTCTTTTGTGGTCCTTGCCCCATCCAGAATGCCAGAGCTCACCATAATAAGTCGCACGCCCCCCGACGTCTGGCAGAATCGGATATTGGAAAAGCTCCGTCAGTTGGGCTTCGATTCTAAGTGTCTGCGTTTTCGCTGGAGCAATATCTATGACCGTCCCATCTGCTTGAAATCCAACTGGCGCGTCATAACGCAGGGTGTATTTCCCCGCTGGTAACTCCATGGCCCCGTTTACCAACTCATGAATTTCTCCGGTGAGGTTGTCTTCGAGCCTTATGGCGCCTCGTTCGAGTAGCTGCAATACGAAATCGCCATCGCCAGTTACTTGAACACGGTACAACTTTTCGGCCGGCTCATGCATAACCGGCTTTTGAGTTTCATAGTTTCCTATTGGCAACACTTGCGTCGAACGTGGCCACTGCGTCATTCCAATCCAGCCGATCGCAATGATGCAAGTTGCCAGCACCAGGGCAGGAGCTATTTGCATAATGCCCGCGTGCTTCCAAGGTGGCAATGTCAATAACGCGACCAATGAACTCATGCGGCTTGTTGCTGTGCGATCGGTCGAGCGCGCAGCGCTCGCTTCAGTGTCTGCCCTTGCGAACTCAGACGCCTTTTCTGGTCGATGCCTGCCGCTCCATCGATAGTACTCGGCAACTAAGTTGGATAGATCCGACGGAGCCGATATGGCCTTTAATCGCAACTCGACATCAGCCATCGTGAGCGGCCGCTTGGATGGTGTAATTGCCATCATGTCGCCGACGAGCGCCAGTAGTGACTGATCCACATCGGGACGAATGGCTTGAATGTCTGCAGCCTGTGGAGGCAGCCCCAATCGACGACTTGGCCGCAGACCCGTAAGCAATTCGTGCAGGGTCACACCTAAGCTAAAGATGTCAGATTGCGATGTGACTTGATGACGCCCGGTGAGCTGCTCTGGAGCCATGTAGTCCACCGTGCCCAAGACCTGATCCGCACGCGAAAGCGAATCAGCACCTTCCATTCCGAGAATTTGTGCCAGGCCTAAGTCGAGCAGTTTGACGTTGCCCTCAGGTGTAAGCATCAGATTGGAAGGCTTGACGTCGCGGTGAATCACCTTCTGCTCATGCGCGTAGTGAAGCGCTGAAGCGGCGAGGCTAACGATGTGGCAAGCGTCTTGCACGGGCAGGGGGCCGAGACGCCTTACAAGTTGATGGAGATTGAGTCCACCCACGAATTCCATAACAAAATAAGGCAGCCCATCCTGCTCCCCAGCATCAAGTGCTTTTACGATATGCGCATGTTCGAGCCGAGCCAACAGTTTCATCTCGCGAGCAAATCGCGAGATGGCTTCCGGAGAGGTCATACGTTCAGACTTAAGAACCTTAAGCGCAACCTGTTTATCGAGCCGCACGTGCAAAGCGCGGTAAACGCTGCCCATCCCGCCAGTTCCTATGCACTCCAAGATGCGATAATCTCGGATCATCGTCGAACCATCGTCTCTGCCTATCGGTGGACTCACGTAACTGCTTCGAGGCACAGCTGCTTCCTGGTTAACTTCTGCACCGCTGAGCCCGACGTAAGAACTGCCCATCACCATTCGGGCTTTGGCAACCGATGCAATCGTTTGCATCAAGGAATCAGATTCATCAGCAAGTAGTTCCACCAGCGCTTGGCAGGTCTCGCATCCGCCGAGGTGAATCTCGACAATTTCACTTTCCGCAACCGATGTCGTTCCGCGGAGATACGAAACGAGAGCCTCACGCGGGGGGCAAGAATTTGTCATGGTGCTCTCGCAGGAATTTGGTTTTACCGCTGAACGTAAATTAAAGACAGGGATCATAGGGACTTCAGTCAAACCGTGCCGCTGGCATGCCGCGAACCGCTTGAAAAAGCACTCCGCCTCGCCGATTTAAACAGCCCCACATGAAACTGACTCCACCTAATCAAAGTCAAACTTCGGACGCAACGTCCCAAAGCGATTGCCGTCTACTTGAGTTAAACGTAAATCGTTAACTCGAAAATTTTCGCGAGTTCTGTTGGAGTTTTAGGGCAAATGACTTCTAGGGGTGTTCAATCGTTTCTCGGATTCGACGCATCACACGCGCACGACACATACAAATCGCAGCTGGGGTCATCCCCATTTCCTTAGCCACTTCGCTCGGCGGTCGACCTAATCCGCAGGTTTGCCAAAATGCCGTCCAGGTCTGCTCCGAAAAATCTACTCGAATCATGTCGAGCACGCTGTTCACGAGCGTGTTAAGGTCATTCGTTGAGTCGGATAGATCTCGCTCTCCGGGCAGGCGATCCATGGCTTCGATCTCGCAAAGTCGGTCGCCGTCAAGCGCTGCAGGCAATTTCTTGGCGGCGCGTAGGTGGTCAATGATCTTCGAGCGCGTGATTGTCCAAAGCCACGCTCGGAATGAATTCTCCCCGCGATTGAGTCCGTAATCCTGGATGTGTTGCGAGACAGCCACGAAGACATTCTGGACAATATCCTCTGTGTCGCCACGTCGCACACCATGTTGGCGGCACCATGCTTCGATAAGCGGAGTGTAAACCCGCACGAGCCGGAACCATGCGATTCGCTCACCATTGCGCACCTGATGCAACAAGGAGGTCGATGTCGAGGGCGATTCGGTTAGCTCCATAGGTCACCCAAGTTCAGCAATAAAGATTGACCGGTACCATTTCGATGAGCAGCTGTGCTGTTTGATGTCGACGGCATTTTTTTCGTGAGACTCCCTTATGGCAGGTCATTCTCAGCAAGTACACAGCGGAGTTTTTTCGTGGCGCGATGCAACAAACCCGCAATGGCAGGCGTTGATTTCCCAAGCGAATCCGCGATAAGCTGAATCGTCATTCCGTCCCAATATCGCAGCACGAGGACCTGTCGTTGAATTTCCGGCAAACAATCAAGTGCATCCGCAACGCCAAGCATACTCTCTTTTCGGATTGCCCGTTGACTAGGTGACGATTGAGCTGCAGCCAGCAGATCTCCGAATCGCATTGAGCAAGCACTGAAAGGCGCGTCTAGCGACCGCTCACGTCGGATGTCGCGTTTTTGGGTTCTAGCCTTTCGCGATGCTTGAGCGACTTGATGGATCAGAATTGTTTTCAGCCAAGCACATAGCTCAGCTTCAGTTGTACCTTGAAACTGTTCCCGCGCGGTAAATGCACATAGCAGCGTCTTTTGAACAATATCCGATTGGTCTACCTTCCCCGCATACTTCACAGACAACTGCGTTTTCGCAAGGAATAGCAAGTAGCCACGGTACTTTGCATAGTCTACGGATGGGGTACTACCCCGTGACATTTTTCGGCCCGCTTGAACCGTTATATGAAACTGACAACGCTCAATCGCGTTCGTTATACGTCAGTATCTCCCGCACTGCAATCACTTTCTGGGCGGGCACTTCTTCTTTACGATGACTCCCATTGAGCTAAGTGTGCAACCCATATTCATAATGCCGCTCGTCCGTCGCAGTTCTAACAACCGAGCGACCGAGGTCAAGCTTCGCACGGTGGACTGGTGAAGGCCCCATAACACATACCTTGACTCGCACCGCACGGGTGGGCTGGCTCTGCACGGAAGCTATAGAAACTGCAAAAGATGACTGGCACCAACCGCTCCCCACGACCACTATCTAGCAGACAATTTGCAACCACAACCACGTCGTATGGCAACTTGCTCCGACGCATGTTTCGATTCGGTGTTCGGCGACAACGCATTTCGAATCATGTCAAAATGCCCTCGAAAGGAAATCATTTGTGCACGATTAGATCTTTCAGCACTGCAACATCTTTGTGGGGTCTGCCTTCGGAACCATCGACTGTGGCATGAGCCCTTTCGCATAGCGTTCAACCAATTCAATCAACTCCTGCCGATTGATGGGTTTGGTGGCGAAGTCATCGCATCCTGCAGCTAAGCACTTCTGCCGGTCGGAATTCATTGCGTGGGCGGTCAGCGCCAAAATCGGTAGCTTGTAGCCACCGGTGCGAAGCCGTTTTGTTGCTTCGTAACCATCCAATTCCGGCATCTGCATGTCCATGATGATCAGATCGAAAAGGTCGCAGTTGGATTCAACGAGTTCAGCGGCGATTAAGCCGTTATTTGCAATTGTGACCTGTGCACCAGCCTTTTGGAGATGAAACGAAATCAACCGTTGATTGTCAGGGCCATCTTCCGCAAGCAAAATCCTTAGACCAGCCAATGGCTGAGCGATTGCTTGGGTCGGTGCGTCAGCAACCTGTGGCAGAACTTCTTCGGCCTGCGGTAACAGGGTAACTTCCGGCTTGATCAAATTGATCCCATTTAAGTCCCCCGCATCAACGGTGACTGTAAACACGCTTCCTTTACCAAGTTCAGACTCCACCTGAATGTTGCCTCCCAATATTCTGGCTAACGAGCTTGAAATCCGAAGGCCTAGTCCAGAACCTCCAAATCGGCGAGTCGTTGAACAATCGGCTTGTGCAAAAGCGCCAAACTTCGCGATCTCCCGGCGTTGCTCTTCCGACATGCCTAAGCCCGAATCCACAACCCTAAATTGCAGGGAGTTGCTTTCGGGTAAAAACAGAGTACTGATCGTTACCTTTCCGACTTCGGTGAACTTAATCGCGTTTCCAACAAGGTTCAATAGAATTTGGCGCAGTCGAGTTGGATCGGAAATGATTCTCACTGGAATCTCGCTATCGTACTGAATCTCCAGTCTGATGCCTTTCCCAATCGCTCGGGGCTGCATCAGCGAGGCAACTTCATCGACGAGGCAAGTCGGCGAGAAGTCGATAGCTTCGATCGTCATTTTGCCGGCATCGATTTTGGACATGTCGAGAATGTCGTTGATGATCGTCATAAGATGGTTCGCATTGGAGCGAATCGTATGTATGGCCGCTTTTGCAAATGCCGGATTGCTGCAGACATCGCCTTCCGTATCCAACAAGTCTGCGAACCCAAGAATAGCAGTCATGGGCGTTCGGATTTCATGACTCATATTCGCGAGAAATTCACTTTTACTTTGATTGGCGTCCTCTGCTGTGCGTCTTGCGAAATCCAGTTCAGCTTCGACCATCTTGAAAGTGCGAATATCGCGAACGAACTTGGAGAAGCCATAGATTTCTCCTGTCTCATTGCGGAGTATCGAAGCGGAGATTGATACGGGTATCTCGCTTCCGTTTTTTGCCAACCGAACGGTTTCAAACTGCCGAATACGATGCTCCTTCATGAGTCTTTCGACGAAGTTCTCTTTCGCAGATCTAAATTTCTCTGGGACAAGCAATTCTACTGGCTGGTTTAGGATCTCATCAGTCGAATAACCAAACAGTCGTTCGGCACCAGGGTTCCAATATCCGACAGTGCCATCGACTAATTCAACAATAATCGCGTCTTCGGATTCTTGGATAATAGTTGCCAGTCGACGTCCGGCGTTCTCAGATTGCTTCAATTGATTGCGCTGAATAATAAGCCTTGCCCCATTCCATGAAATTCCAGCCGACAGGAAGAACAAGAGACTTATACAAGCTGGAAAACCGATATCCATCGCTTGGGCCAAACGTGCTTCTCTTTCGACCCAATCTCGATTGGCAATCACGAGGACTTGGATGCCACCACCCTCAAGCGTTTTGAAACTATTCAATCGAAACATACCAAGGGATTTCTCGTTACTCACCACTTGAGAGTAGTTGCTGTGTCCAAGCACTATCGGCGCGACGATCGCTTTCAGGTCGTCCGTTTCGACGGGAGGAGCATCGCTCCCCGAATTGATCGCTTCGCTAAAATACTCACCCTCGTCGGTGACGAAATAAACGGCACCGCAATCGTTGGTCGCCTTACTTTCGATAAGTGAAGAAATGCGCTCGAATCGCAATCGAG
Source organism: Planctomycetia bacterium (assembly GCA_031426595.1). Lineage (GTDB taxonomy): Bacteria > Planctomycetota > Planctomycetia > Pirellulales > Pirellulaceae > Aureliella. Next base: position 9,403 of record JANPLP010000135.1, read on the forward strand.
TGCTGACGACACCAAGTTTGAGCTGCGTTTCGGGATCAAAAATCGGCACGGAATGGGCGACTGCCAACCCTGTCGAGTCGAAAAGGGCTGGGGTGATATCACAATGCGTCTGAAACTCAAGAACTTCTTCCGTCGCGTCGTTGGAAACACACTGCGAGATAATCGGTCGTTCCTTAAAGTTCATCTTCAGAATACGGTCGACGCGGCTTTGCGGA
>JANPLP010000136.1:0-1422 GCA_031426595.1 Planctomycetia bacterium
AGCGGTCGCGAGAACCCAGCATCATGCCTTGTGCCAAAGCGATACCGATCAAGCGGGCAGCGGCATGCAACCCATCATGAACACCGATTCGGAGTTGCTCTTGGAAGCGGGCGTGGCAACCGGCAAAGCGGCTTTTGATCGATTGCTCTCGGAGTTGAACTGGGATCGAAGGTGCATCGGTGCAACGGTTTGTCATCAAGTCGGTTCGGCGCATCGACGGCGGATGCTAGAAACGCTAGGGATGCCTGTGGAAACCGACTTCGCCACCTTCGAGCGGCTGGGAAATACCGGATCGGTTGCCTTGCCGACTGCATTGGGGGTGGGCCTCACCCAATCGCAATTCCCAACTGGCACCAACATGGCCCTGCTGGGCATTGGCTCTGGACTCAATTCGGTCATGATGGGGCTCGAGTTAGGAACCATAGCGGTGCGGGGCGAATAACACCAACAAACCACTCATCCTCGCAAGTCAGCGATCCGGATCGGTTAGACTGAGTCCAACGGAACAAGAGCAAAACTCCACCTGCGGTTGTGGAGCCGTCGTTGAAATGCACTTCCTAAAAGACCAAGCAAATTGCCAATGAAGACAACACCCAAAGCTCCCAACCGCTGGCGTCGGAAATGGTTTCGACTTGCATTGGCAACAATGCTTTTGGGCACATTGTTCGTAGTGAGCGTAACGGCAGTCGGTGGCATTGCGGCCAGGATCCTTTTTCCGATTGCCGCTATGACCGCTCACACGCTTACTAATCGTTCGATATGCTTGGCTATCGTCATCTTGTTGATGCGTTCTCAGGTTGGCGGCGAGTCTCATTGCTGTGCTGAAGAATTGCGAGTGCCCGCGTTTACCGCTTATATGGAACCCAACCCAGACAGCGCTCGCATCTCCGAATCCAGGGGAGTCACGCGATGGTCGGACCCTGCACAGTCAGTCAATTGGTACGGCAAATTCGAAAACGTAGGGAAGATTACCGTCAAGGTAGAACTGCTATTGGCACAGGACTTCCAATCGCAATGGAAGGTGACCGTCGACGGACAAACTCGCCAGGCTATCGCTAAAAATAGTGCAAGCGAACAGCCAACAACCGTCGACTTTGGTGCATTCGAAATCGCTTCTCCGGGTTACAAGCGCATTCGACTCGAATCGCTGAACTCCGATAAAGGCCCCATCGCCAATGTCAACGCGATCTTGTTGGACGGCGATGCAATGAAAAATGCGATGTTCAATCTCAAAGAACGACGCAACGCTGCTTCGGTCCATCTGATGTACCCTGTTCCGTCAGGAACGGAAGTCGAATCGTTCTATTGCGAAGTCACTGCGATCGAAGATCCAACGAACACTTTTTATATGGCCTGCGGTTGGCACCGTGGATACTTTGGGATGCAGGTCAACAGCCCGACGGAGCGAAGGATTATTTTTAG
>JANPLP010000137.1:0-6505 GCA_031426595.1 Planctomycetia bacterium
GCGCGCTCCGTATCGTCATCGACAATCCATTTTCCGAACGCAATCGCGCTGTCGACTCCTAAGCCAAGATCAGCGATTTCTTTGCGCAGATCAGCCAAATCGCCACCGCCACTGGTAAACTTCTCGATATCCCGCAGCCACAGCTCGACAGCGTCATAGCCGGCTTCCGAGGCGATCTTCAGTTGTTCGCGAACCGGCACTTCGCCACCATTAATGGTGCTCATATTTAAGCAGTAACGGAACTTCTGAGCGGGTGCCGGCGTACTAGGTTGTGCGTGAGCCGAACTGGAGTGAATTGACAAAGCACCGGAGGCTCCAGCGGCTAGAATGGTGGACTGAGCGAGCCACTGACGACGTTTGATTTCTTGATTTTTCATGTTGGGCATCAAAGTTGAGAGGTTAGGAACTTCGGCGTTACCAATCAGACAGCATCGGACCGGGACGCAGGCTTGGCCACCGATTCAGCGTTTGCCAAGCCACTATGATAACCAACTCCAGCAGTCGCGAAACGATCCTTGGCAAGTTAGGATGGGCTCGCAGCCCAAAACTTGCCACCGCAATTCAGATGATCGGAACCACAATTGATTGTAACGCGTGACCTGGTCAAGCATTTTCAGTGGGGGGGCCGCACGGTCAAAGCGGTAAATGGCATATCCTTCGAAGTTAAAGCGGGGGAAGTCTTCGGGTTGCTCGGCCCGAATGGTGCTGGAAAAACCACGACTTTGCGAATTGTGATGGGGCTTTTGAAAGCGGACAGTGGTTCGACCGAAGTCGGCGGGCTCTCTTCCAGTGCCGACTCGACCGATGTGCGGTCATCGATCGGAATGGTGTCTACGAATGATGGCGTCTATCCGTGGCTGAGTGTTCGCGAAATGCTGATGTACTTCGCGGATCTTTACGCAGTGCCTCTGCCCGTCGCACGCGAGCGGCTGCAGAATCTTGTTGAAAAACTGCAACTTGAACGCTTCATTGATCAACGTTGCTGCACGCTGAGCACCGGCCAACGGCAACGCGTAATCCTCGCTCGCGGACTGATGCATGACCCACCGGTCATGTTGCTGGACGAACCAACACGCGGACTGGACGTCGTCGGTAGCCAAACGGTTTTTGAATTCATCGCTCACTTAAAGCAACTCGGCAAAGCGGTGCTGCTATCAACTCACCGATTGGACGAAGCCGAGCGGGTCTGCGATCGCTTCGGTTTGCTGCACCGCGGACAGATGATCTACGCAGGAACTTTATCGCAGATTCAACAAGCTACCGGGAAAGAACATCTGACGGATATGTTTTTATCGATGATGAAGCAGACTGAGTTGGAGCTGGGGTTGGAGCCTGAATTAGAGGATGGTTATCGTCGAAATGAGGTGCGATCATGAATGCTCGCCACTTCAGTCTCGCGCGATTCGGTCGTTTGTGCATGAAGGAACTGCGAGAGTCATTAAGAGATCGACGTACCGTAATCACATTGGTGCTCATGCCTCTGTTGATCTATCCATTGCTGAGTTTGGTGCTCAATCGAGTGCTGCTGAGCAGTGTTTCAGCCCAAGCGAGGCAGACAGTAACGATCGGCATCACGCCCGAAGTGCAAGGGACTGCGTTTCCAGATTTTTTATCTGCGGGTTGGATGTTGCTGTTCGATCAGGACCATGCGCCTGTGTTTGTCGAACCGGTTCTCTCGGCCTCGAACGACGAATTGAAAATCAGTGCTGAGGAGCCCGAGTCGGCGATTCCAGTGCCTGACGTTCTGGTTATCGAAGGAGATGTCTCAAAACAGCTCAAGAATTTGGTCGTGGATGTGGTGATCGTTCGCAAGATCCGCACCCGCGAGCAACCTGACATGGCACCGAGTAACACGCCGCAGGCCGCTGACCCCAAGAATGCAGCATCGCAGGCAGCGGCGGCGGGTGATAATGATCCGTCGAGGCGCGGCGAACCATTACAAAACACTTCGCCGGAGAGTGAGTCTCGGGAAGCTCGGCGAGCGCAACGTCGCCAGCAGGCTGCGCAGTTCTTCACTTCGTTAGGCGATTATGAAATTCAATATCGAATGAACGATGCGGCCAGCGAAAGGGCTTTGCAGGTGCTCGAGCGAGCCTTTGGAGCGTTTAACAATGCGAATGCGAGAACGCTGCTGGGTGAGCAATACGATGCTCCACTGCGTTTGATGGCTACGCCGATCACGATGCCTAGCAACTATGCCGATATGTTGGCGACCATGATTCCGTTGGTCTTGGTTTTGATGACGATGGCGGGTGCCGTTTATCCAGCGATCGATTTAACGGCTGGGGAACGCGAACGGGGCACAATGGAAGCTCTCGTGGTTTCGCCCACGCCGAGTTACCTCTTGCTGCTGGCGAAATACAGCGCCGTGGTGACGGTATCGCTTTTGACGGCGCTCGCCAATCTGCTGGCCATGACAATTACGCTTTGGGCCAGCGGGATGGGGAAAGTAATCTTCGGTCAGGCAACGTTGTCACCGGGCATGGTCGGCCAGGTTCTCGCGTTGCTGATCCTGTTCACCACATTCTTTTCAGCCTTGCTGCTGGCCATCACTAGTTTTGCACGGAGTTTTAAGGAAGCTCAAGCGTACTTGATACCCGTCATGCTGCTCGCGTTGACACCAGGGGTGCTCAGTCTCTTGCCAGGTATCCGATTTACGACTCTCGTCGCGACGATCCCGTTGGTGAATATCGTGTTGTTGGCAAGGCAATTGTTGACGGGTGCGGCGGAATGGAATACCGCTGTGGTAGCCGTGATTTGTACTGGCATCTACGCAGCAACCGCGCTCGCGGTGGCAAGTCGTTTATTCGGTTCCGATGCCTCCATGCAGGGAAGTCAAGGGAGTTGGCGAGATCTATTGCGTCGCCCTCCAGTCGTGACCGATTATCCGAAACCGGACCAGATGGCGATGACCATGGCGGTGCTGTTTCCGTTGTACTTTGTCGCTTCAAGTGTTCTACCAAGCTCAAGCACCGACATGTCGACGCGGTTGGCAATTTCGGCAGTGGTATCGTTCGCTTTGATTTTCGGATTGCCAGTGTTCGTGAGTTGGTATCGAAGATTGAATTTTCGAACGACTTTTCGATTGTATTCAGGTTCCAAACGCGAATGGCTGATCTGGTTGCCTGCGATGATAGTATTGGGACTGTCGACGTGGACGATCGCGCATGAGGTGCTGCATTACAGCCAATACGTAATAGGGAAATTCGATGCGAAACGATTGGGCGATGTGGCGAAGTTCGCGGAAGAGATGCGCGCGTTGCCGCTAATCTTTGTCCTCTTTGTGTTTGCAATCACCCCCGCAATCTGTGAAGAATTTTTCTTCCGCGGTTTTGTGCTTGGTTCGTTGAGTCGCTTGTCGGCTGTAGCGGCGGTGGTGATTTCCGCCGTTTTGTTTGGACTAATGCATGTTTTGACTTCGAACGTTTTGATGATCGAGCGATTCTTACCAACCATGCTGATCGGTGTGTTGCTCGCCGTGATTGCGCTGCGAACAAACTCGATTTGGCCCGGAATTGTTTTCCATGCACTTCACAATGGATTGCAATTCACAGTCAATCATTACCGCGATGCACTCGCCAAGTGGGATTACGCGGTGGAAGAGGGCGCGCACCTGCCAGCCAGTTGGTTAATCGCGGGCGGCATTGGCACATTCGGTGGCCTGGGGCTGCTCATGCTGCTCAGAAAACCAATCGCCACTGCTCCGCTGCTCGACAAAAACCCTGTTGCTGAAAGTCAAGTCGCTGAACCATCGGCAACTGAAAGGATGAACAATGACCATGTGGCAGGCGAGCCAGGAACCTAAACATGCAATGGGATGTGCGATGCATTACCCGGCGAGAACGATGACTACCGCACCGACAAACATGATCGAAGCAGCGACGAGGCGGCGGAAGAAGTCGGCTTCGCCAAACAGCCGATGCCCGAGATAAACGCTCACGAGGCTGCCGAGTTGAAACAGAGCAAGTGCATAGCCCACATGCATGGCTTGGAAAACCAGAATCGTTAGACCCTGCATGACGATCATACTCCCCGCGATTGCGAGCACATCGCGCTGCATAGCGATGCGAATAACGTTCCGCTTCGAAGGGTGTCGATCGATCAGCAACCATCCGCAAGCCAACAACCAGCTAACGAGACTCCAAGCAGCCAGCGACACCATCGAGTCGCGCTGCTGCATGGCAAGCTTGAGGAAAATCGAACCCCCGGCGGTGAGCGCGACTGCGACCAAGCGATCTCGAACTCCGCGATGCTGCAGCCCGAAATAGTGCGTTGACTTGGCGGGGAACGTGCCAATTTGCTCAAGCTCAATCTGCGGATGAGCGGTGTTGGATCGCTCAGCAAGCAGTAAGCTACCGCTGAGCACAATGGCAACTCCGATAGCTCCGAAAAGCGTCGGCAACTCTGCTAGGATCAACCAACCCAGCAGCATTCCGACAATCGGTTTATAGCTGCTCAGCGGTCCAAAGATTGATAAGTCGGTGCTCTGAATGGAGCGGAGGAGCAAGAAATTTCCCGGCACCTCAAGTCCGCATGCGAGAATCATCCATCCCCAAAACGTCCACGTTGTGTTCGCAGCGGTTGGGTCGCTACCAACCACTCGAATATCGGCCGCGATCGCAGTTATCCACCAAGGTGCCAGCGTGACTGTCATGATGGCCCAAATCGCGACTAGCATTTCAAGGGCGGAGGGCGAGGTGCCGAGCAAACGAGCGTCGTTGATGGCTCGTTTTTGCAACACGTTTGCCCAACTGGCGGCTGCTATGCGTCCTAATACTAGCAAGGCTGTGACGAGCGATATCAGTTGCAGATTCAAAGGCGCGTGCAGTGGCAAAGTAAGTTGAACGTAAGTCGTAAGCAGGCCGCGAGACCGTAAAGCTTCGGAAAGCCAAGCCGGCCTGTTGGAGTCGCTCGGTAAGAAGTTGACCGGCCTCCATTTTCTGCGCCGATTCTGTCTTGCCCAGCCCGCCAACGGTCAGGTAAGTTGCGCTTTGTAAGAAACCCAAGGCGCATCGGCTGGAAACGCAAGCCATCGTTCACAAGTTTTTAAGCTGAAGTTCGGCAGCGCACGCATCTTGTGAACAACCAGAATCATCATCAGGGGCGTCAAATGGGTCAACGAAAGTAAAGGAAGCTCGACGTGAAAAGCAACTTGACTGTTCCCAAACGCGTTCTCATCTGTCGCTTGAGCGCCATCGGCGACTGCGTGCACACGATTCCCCTCGCGGTAAAAGTCAAAGAATTGTGGCCGGAATGCAAACTGACTTGGGTTGTCGATTGCGTGGCTTCGCAGTTGTTGCAGTCCCACGAAGCGATTGATGAAGTGATCAAAATTGAGAGGCATTGGGTCAAGAACACGCGATTGTGGAAGAGCCTGCGAAAGGAACTCCAGGAGCGGCGATTTGATTTAGCGCTCGATCCGCAGGGATTGATTAAGAGTGGCATGTTAGCTTGGCTGAGCGGTGCTGCGACTCGCGTTGGCTTTGACTACTCGCATGGTCGCGAGTTGGCGCCGATGCTAGTGAATCGCCGTGTGAGTCGTACAGCGAGGCACATGGTGGATACTTATTTGGAATTGCTCAGTCCTTGGCAAGCGACTGCGCCAGGCCAAGCGGAATTTCGAATGCCTGTTTATGCAGCGGCTGAAAATGTGCCGAGTATCCTCGCGGCAAGCGGGCTTGAGCCCCAAGAAGATTTTGTGTGCATCACGCCGGGTGCCGGATGGGCTACAAAGCTGTGGCCAGTCGAGCGTTTTGCGGCTGTTGCAAATTACATTCGAATGCAACATGGCTTGCGGACCTTGGTGCTGTGGGCGGGTGATTCTGAACACGCGATGGCAGAAGGCATTGCGGCTCGCAGTGGAAAGTCAGCGGTCGTAGCCCCCAAGACTTCGTTGACCGATTTGGCGGAGATCTCGCGGTTAACGAAGTTGTTTTTAGCCAGCGATACTGGCCCATTGCACATCGCGGCAGCCATGGGAGCTCCGTGCATTGGATTATTTGGCCCCACTTGGGGCGATGAAGCTGGCCCCTACGGCGCGGCAAACGTATCGCTGCAAAGTCCCAAGCTGCCCGGGCCGCGAAGCATGCGCAAGGGAGACAACTCGGCGATGCAGGCTATCGAAGTTGATGAAGTTTATCTCGCCTGCTCGCAAGTGCTGCAATCTGCCCAACGGACTGCACCTTTGCCGACAATGCGATAAGAAAATTTACTTCGCCGTGCGGATACGATTCTGTAGTGCGAGACATTCGGCCTGCAAGTCGAGCAATTTGAAATGCGGGGGTTGGAAAGCAATCGTAGTAGTATTCTTTTCGACGGTCTCGATTGCTACTTGAATGAGATCGTACTCATCGGTGAGTTTTTTCAGTTCCGACGTCCGATCGGTCAATTCAGTCGCGGCGGCCGCTTGCTCCTCTTCAATCGCTTTGGCAAGTGAATCTAATTCTTTGCGCCGCGCAAGCGCAGTCATCTGCTCATTTTTTATATTGGCCCGACGCGCCGTATC
>JANPLP010000138.1:0-2448 GCA_031426595.1 Planctomycetia bacterium
GTGGCGCTGCCGAATCTCGCGGACCGCAAATTGATCGTAATCGAGCAAGACGGACTTCAGACTCGACCAGCGCAAACCGCCAAGCTGCATTCGAAGGCCTCGAGCCTGCAAATCCTGATCGTCGCTGAGTCGGTTCCAAAATGCAGACAATGACTCCAATTCGGGTGCAGTAGCAGGGGCTCCCTCGCGAGAACCAGCACGACCAGACTCCGTTGCATCTATCTGTTCTTGCAGCGCATCAAGCGTCGCGAAATTCATCAGCGGTACTACGTAGTTCGGCCCGCCCGCTTTGATGCCTGGACCAAAAGCGCTTTTGCCCATCCCTCCAAACGGTTGACGCAATACGACTGCGCCGGTCGTGGAGCGATTGATGTAGAGGTTACCCGCCACAATACGCGATGCCCAGTAAGTTTGCTCGCGATCGTCGAGGCTCTCCAGGCCGCTGGTCAAACCGTAACCAGTTTGATGCACCAAGTCGATAGCCTGCTGAAGCGTGCGATACTTCATAACACCGAGAACAGGCCCAAACAACTCGGTCATATGCGTAAAATTACCCGGCGACACGTCCCATTTAATTCCTGGTGAATAAAGACATGGATTGTCGTCAACTACGCTTGGCATGACTGCCCAAGCCTCGCCCGGTTCCAGTTCCTTCAAGCCGCGAAGCAAAGCGCCTGCAGGCTGTCGAATCAGTGGCCCCATCTTAGTTCGCAGATCCCACGCTGAACCAACTTTAAGACTGGATACAGCGTCCATCAATCCATCACGAAAATCCTTATCATGAAAGACTTCTTCTTCAAGCAAGAGAAGGCTGGTCGCACTGCATTTTTGTCCTGCATGGGAGAAAGCCGAGTGCAACACATTCTTGATTGCCAGCTCACGGTCACTCAAACTGGACAAAACCGTGCAGTTCTTCCCACCGGTTTCGGCAAGCAGCTGTAGGGTAGGTCGGGCTGCCAGTATACGTTGGGCAGTTTCAGTACCGCCCGTCAGGATCACCGCCTGAATACGGGAGTCTGCCAACAGGTGCTTGCCAGTATCAGCGCCTGAGCAGACGACGAACTGCAACGCTGCGCGAGGAACGCCAGCCCCCCAAAAACATTCGCACAAGATGCGAGCTGGTAACGCGGTGTCAGAAGCAGGTTTTAATATGACTGTGTTGCCTGCGGCCAGCGCCGCTGCAATCCCACCACACGGAATAGCAATCGGAAAGTTCCAAGGGCTGATCACGACCACAACCCCGCGAGCTGTTGCCTTTAATTTTGGATCGACTTGCAACTCAATCGCCGTTTTCGCATAAAACTCGACAAAGTCGATCGCTTCAGAAACTTCGGGGTCGCTCTCCATAATCGTCTTGCCGCCATCCGCGATCGCCGCTCCGATCAAGTCCCCGCGACGCACGCGTAATTCTTGAGCCACGCGCCGTAAAAGTTGATAGCGAGCATCGGGGCTTAAGCTACGCCAACCAGCGGGATCATCACTAGCAACTTCCACACTGCGTCTCAATTGCTGGTCGCTTGCCTGACGGTAGCGAGCAGCCACGACACCTGGTCGCGACGGATCGAACGACTCATAGACTGCTCCTTCACCCGCCTCGTCGTCTGCACCAATTGTGCAAGGGATTTCAGTTGCTCGGCTGTCGCATCTGGGTTGCCAACTAGACACGATCGACTGAGCCCACTCGGAATGGTGCGGCAACGAAAAGTCGGTGTCAGGCTCATTCTCCAGCAGTCGCCAATTCTCTGGTGCATCAGGTTGTAAAGGTGCCTGACGGCGGTCTTGCAAGCGATTCGGATGGCTCGAGGCCAGCTCCATCTTTTCAATGGAATGCACAAATAGCTTCTCAAGTTGCCTCCAATCGTCGCTATCGACTTCGATCTTGAATGCATGCCGGAGAAAGTTGTCCGGGCCCGTGTTCTCATCCATACGCCGCACTAAGTAGCCGATTGCATGAATAAAATCTTCGTGTTTGCACGCGGGCGCGTAGAGCAGCAAGTTATCGACGAGTTCGCGAAGTGCGCGGCGTTGATGGTTGGCCATCCCTTCGAGCATCTCGAATTGCACATGTGCAGCAGCGTTATTCTTAGTAGTAAGCAATAAAGAGAAGGCGACTTCGAACAAATTGTGGCTGGCGATACCCAACCGAACCGCAGCGATATTCTCAGGCCGCAGGCCGTAGATCACCATACGTTTGTAGTTGGCGTCGGTGTCAATCTTGATTTTATACGGAGCCTGCGGCCAACCGCGCAGCGAAGCTTCAACTCGTTCCATCTCCATGTTGGCACCTTTGACAATCCGAATTGTCACGGGAGCACCACCCTTTCCGACACGCATCCGCGCCCATTCAGTCAATTGCTGCTGCACTAAGTAGCTGTCGGGAACATAAGCCTGAAGCGCGATGCCCGCGCGGACCTGCTCCATACCAGGCCGATCGAGCGTCATCATGAA
>JANPLP010000139.1:0-3074 GCA_031426595.1 Planctomycetia bacterium
CGGCACCGGTCATTGGGACTTTTCATGCCAACTGCGTGCAGATACTTCGCCGTCACGCCACGCGGTTGGGTTACCCAGCTCGGTTTGCGATTTACGATCGTAGTGACCAGGAATCGGTGGCGCGGGAGGTTCTTCGGCAACTGCGAGTGCACGAGGGGATGCTCAAGCCGGGCGATTTTCTATCGCACATCAGCCGCTGGAAGAACTCTGGAATTTCCCCGTCGCTGGCGGGTGATAACGCGCGAACCGATGCGGAGCATGTGGCGGCGAGCGGATATCGGCGCTATCAGCAAGCGATCAAGCTCGCCGGCGCGATGGACTTCGATGACCTGCTATTGCTGACTGAGGAGTTATTTCGGCTGAATAAGGATGTGCAGCTTGAGGAGTCGGGGCGGTATGACCATGTGTTAGTCGACGAGTATCAGGACACGAACCAGACTCAGTACTCGATCATTAAGCAGTTGGCAGGCGGTCATCGCAACTTGTGTGTGGTGGGGGATGATGATCAGTCGATTTACGGGTGGCGTGGGGCGGAAGTGCAGCACATTTTGAACTTCAAGCGGGATTGGCCGGAGGCGAGTGAAGTCCGGCTGGAAGCCAACTATCGCAGTACCGCCGCGATCCTGGAAGTCGCCAATCGTTTGATCGCGTTCAACAAAACCAGGCATGATAAAGTTTTGCGCGCGGCGCGAGCGGGTGGGCAGCCGCCGAGAATTTTGCAGTTTAAGAATGATGTCGAAGAGGCTCGTGGGATCACCGATGAAATCCAGCGGATCTTTGATCGAGGCATTTATGAACCGAAGGATATTGCGGTTCTGTTTCGCACCAATGAGCAACCTCGCGTGTTTGAGACGGAGTTGCGGAGAGCCAAAGTGCCGTACACGTTGACGGGCAGCCAGTCATTCTTTGATCGCAAGGAGGTCCGCGATCTGCTTGGTTACTTGAAGATTTTGGACAACCCGAAAGATGAAGTCTCGCTGCTGCGGATTATCAATACACCGCCACGTGGCGTTGGCAACAAGTCGGTTGAGCAACTGCTGCATAGCGCGGTGTCGCAGGGGAGGTCGGTGTGGGATGCAATGCATGACAAGCTGCTGATTGGCAAGTTTCCGGAGCCGACGAAGCGTGGCTTGGCGTCGCTGCAGGGGCTTGTCGAGCGCCTCGCGGCTCGACTGGCGCAGGGAGAATCGTTGGTGGCTGTGGTCCGGACGCTGATCACGGATCTGGACTATCTCGACGTGATCGCGCGAACTTATCCGACTCCCGAAGAGATTCAGCAACGCCAGGGCTCGGTGGAAGAAGTTGTGAACGCGATCGCTGAGTACGAAGCCGATTCGAACGATGCGACGCTGGCTGGCTTCCTAGACAACGTTGCCTTGTCGGGTAAAGAATTTAGCAGTTCGAAGGACAAAGAGCGTCAGTACAACGCGGTTGCACTGATGACGTATCACAGCGCCAAGGGGCTGGAGTTTCCGTTGGTTTACATGGTGGGCATGGAAGAGGGAATTCTGCCGCATCGCCGTTCGATCACGGAAGATGTTGACGATGTGGAGGAGGAGCGTCGGTTGTGTTACGTGGGTGTCACGCGAGCTAAGGATGAGTTGTCGCTGTCCTTGCCGCTGCAGAGGATGAAATGGGGCAAGCCTCGCGATACGTTTGCAAGTCGCTTTCTTTATGAATTGACGGGGCAGGCGGATAATCCGAACCGGCGGCGGTCGATTGAGGGCGCTCGTAAGGAGATTAATAACGCCAACCGTGCGGCTTCCGCGAAAGCGAAAGCGGCGAAGACAGCAAGTAAGACTCCGGCCAAAGGGGCTTCGAAGCCTGGGAAGTGAAGCTGCGATACGTCAGCATCGCGCGGAAAATAACTGTCCGCGGCCGCGAGGGGATGCGCCATAACTCTTGTGAATCGAATTTCTAACGAAATCCGCTACTGCAGCTACCCTGACGAAATCCGCTACGGCAGTTATTGAACGCCCGTTGCTTAGCAGTCAGCACTCAGTAGGCGAGTGTGGCGGTGACTGGAAAATGGTCGGATGGAGTGCGGCCATCTCGGGCGGTGCGGTTGATTTCGGCGGATTGAATCTTCCAGGTTGGCGAGACGCCGATCCAGTCGATACGCGCTCCTTTGTTTTCGCCGGCTTTGAAGCCTGAGAAAGTCCCTTCGTTGGCTTCTCGCTGAGGATGAGCGACGCGGTAGGTATCGAGTACAGGTGACGGTTGATTCTCGAGGCTGTCGAAGAGTGCGGCGTAGGGGGGCGATTGTTGATCGGCGTTAAAGTCTCCGGTGAGTACTAGCAAGCAGTCCTTGCCGAGTTCCGTCAGTTTGCGTCGGATCAGCCGAGCGGACTCCAGTCGCGCGATGGGTCCACGATGATCAAAGTGTGTGTTGACGAACAAAATGTTCGGTGCAGATGCTTGTTTTTTGTCGCGAAGCTTGACCCAGGTTGCCATGCGAGGCAGTGAGCTATCCCAGCTCTTCGAGCCGACTATGTCCGGAGTCTCGCTGAGCCAGAAGTGGCCGCTGTCGACTTTCTCGAATCGGTCGCGGCGGAAGTAGAGCGCCATCATCTCGCCGGCTTCTTTGCCATCGTCGCGACCGACGCCAAGATAGTCAAAATCTGGGAGTTGTTGCGCGAGGTAGTCGCGCTGAAAGCCAAGCGTTTCTTGCGTGCCGAGCAGATCAGGCTGCATCGACTTGATGGTGTCGATAAGAAAATCTCGTCGCTTGTCCCAGTGGTTTTCCCCGTCGCTGGCCGTGCCGTAGCGAATATTGAAGCTGAGTACGTTAAGCGTGGCGGGGGCGGATTGCGCGTTGGCTTGGTTGGTTGTGACGGCTAGCAGAGCGAGAGCTGCGCAGTAAGTGCTGAGGCGTTGAAGTGTCGTGTTCATGGGAGAGGATCCTGAGTGAATGCGACTAGTACTTTGTCCAGATTTAATTTTAGGTTGGCGCGCTCTGAGGCTTTGCGAAGCGCGTGATTTGAGCGACATTAGCCACGCCCTTCGCAAAGCCCTCAGTTTTAGGCACATTTCGTGCTTGATACGTGACGATAGTCGAAGGTTTGGTTGCCTTT
>JANPLP010000140.1:0-2613 GCA_031426595.1 Planctomycetia bacterium
ACCGTCCAGTTGCAGACCAACCGAATCCAGCCGACCAAGGTGAAGGACGACCAGCAACGGTTCGGCCCGCACCGGTGCAACCCGCACCTGCTCAACCTGCCGCAGCCAATCCTGTGGAAGCATCCCCTGAGTAATACGGTACATAACTAACCGAGCAGCGTAATGCTCGGTTCCAGTTAATCCAAACAGGGCTTCAGCGTCAAACGATGCTGCAGCCCTTTTTTCGTTCGCTCACGTTCAGCAACGCAGTCCCCGTTCTCACCTACACCGAAGCACACATTGCCAGCAACGTACATCAAACATTGAGTGGCCTGACCCGTTCGAACTTCCCTGCCAATTGAGCCCCCCGGCATCGGTAAACGCCCTGTAGCGGAACCCTTTGGCCTTTAGTTCGCTCCTCCGAACCGCCATCCATCCATGACTTTACTACCAACGGATGCGAGACAACGTCAATAATCACGAACTGCTCCAGGACAGATACTGGGTGGCATCACTAGTGCTTCGCTCCACTTGAAATTTAGGGTGGCACGCCCTGAGGCTTTGCGAAGGGCGTGGCTAATGTCGCTCAAATCACGCCCCTCGCAGAGCCTCAGAGCGTGCCACTCGTACACGAAGAATCCCAAAATCAAGTTTGTAACGCTGCATCAGGGGGTCGTGCCCTCTCTTATATCTAGCGATGAGTGCATACGGATAAGTCGTAAATCGACCCAATTTCCCCATAAGAGCGCGCTCACTATTGATTTGAAACTAAGGAACCGGTACCTTTAGGGGGAACGACTTATTCCATGGACCGTCCATGGATAATGTTCCAAAAGTCACGTTATCCCCGGATCATCCGTGGATAATTCATAGTTACCCGCGGCTAGCAGTCGAATTCAAATGTCCCTTCCGAAACGAAATCGACGCAAGGCAGAAGTGCGTGGTGATATGTACCATTGGTCGAAAGGATCGCGCGGAGGCAATGGTCGTGGTGTAGCAACTGTCCAGGATGAACGCGGCACAGGATCGAAACTGATGATCGATCCATACGGCACAATCTTGTATGATGCTATTCCATCTGCAATAGAATTCGCGTTAGACCATGGGTGGGATCCAAATGGGCCAGGTCCGCCATTCTGGATTGGCTACTCAATAACACCGCTGCATCCCGCGTGCTTCGTTTTACGCTCACCAAATGATCCGCCGTTTTGGAAGGATGCGAATCGAGACCGTCTATTGCGTAAAGCTCGCGACGCGTGGTACGCTCAAAACTGTTCACCTTCAATCAACTCTGCCTCCCAGCACCTTCCCATGGAACGCGGGTAACCAAGTCGTGCACCAAAGTTCGCGATCTGGTGCTTTTGGAATGGCAAGCGTCATCGCGCGAACTTGGTGACGACCAGCGTTCTGTGACAAAATCGATACTCTCATGACGCTTGATGACATTGCCATACTTGACGCCATTCGAGCGGAAACTCAAGAGTCCGGCTGGAAATTCTGCAAGTGTTCCAAGGTGATTGCTGTCATAGCCCGTTCACAGGGAATGTATACCGACGATTTGCGAAATGCGCTCGTCGACGAAATGGACTGGGACAATGAAGTGCTAAACTCGATCTATCAACGAATTATCAATATGGCAAAAGAGAAACGCCTGATCGTTTCGCAGGGCAATCTGGGAGGTGACGACTTTGGCCCCGCTCATCCGAAGCTAACCGAGTGTTCACTCACAGCAAATGGATTACAATTGTTGAACGACCGCAAAGATTGACCTGTCAACTGGAGGTATGCTGAGCTTGGTTACGATGTGACTATCTCAACTCTGTCCACGCCACGAAGGGTCACAGAACCAAGCGATGCACGCAAGTCGCCGGTCAGCCGCGAATTTGAACCATAGTTTTTTGGCGGCGACTGCGTGATCGCTGGCGTTCCACCACCAGTAGAGAGACTGCTGGGAACACGACATCAACCTTGCTGATGAGTTCTGTGAGACACCAGGAGCGACGGTTGGTGTGATGTTGAATTGCGAGTTCGAATGCGAGAACGACGATTCGCTGGAGGCAGTTTTGGCGCTTGAAAATCGTTGAAGAGATCGCTTGCTCGTCAAACGCTTCGTTAAATTGATTTGTGTTTCGGTGTTAAGACGCGATTGATCGCTGCATGCTGATTCGCTTCGATGAATTTCAATGGTGAGATTCGATTGAGACTTGGATTGCGTTTGGCAATGATTGAAGAGACGCTTGCGCGATCTGGCTTCGGCTAAAAACGGGTGAGCGTAGCGGGATTCACCAACGCAAGATCGAAGCGACTGGACTTGCGGTTGCCTGAGAACTAATTGATTCGGCATGAAGCGAACGCTACAATCGCGTCAACAAAAAACGCTGCCCGAAAACCGCTCCAAACGCGGTGGAACAATCGGATGCACCAAAGTTCGCGATGCAATCCTTACTTACCGTCAAACTCACCACGCGAACTTGGTGATCCGTACCGTTCCACCACGAATAGAGAGACTGCTGGGAACACGACATCAACCTTTCTGATGAGTTCTGTGAGACAACATGAACGCAATTGGTGCCACCCACCAAATAGTCTTGGCTTCGGTGTTCGGAATCGATGTGCTGACCTGCGCGGTTAAGG
>JANPLP010000141.1:0-4779 GCA_031426595.1 Planctomycetia bacterium
GCGGTTCGAAGTCGACATCGCCGACTAGTTTATCCCCTTCGCGATTGATGCCAACGTCGATGACCACGGCGCCGGGCTTTACCATATCGGCGGTAATCAAACGAGCTCGACCTACGGCGGCGATCAGGATATCTGCTGAGCGCGTAATGGTGGCCAGATCGGCACTTTGGCTATGGCAGACGGTGACGGTTGCGTTGGCATATTCGCGGCCCAAGCCGATATCGCGTTGTAGCAGCATGTTTGCGAGCGGTTTGCCGACAATATCGCTGCGACCGATCACCACGACGTGCTTGCCTGCGACTTGAAGGCCATAGCGAGCCAAGATTTGCATGACACCATGCGGAGTGCATGGGAGGAATCGGGGCCGGCCTTGGACTAAGAGTCCGACGTTCTCGGGCGCGAATGCATCGACATCTTTAAGTGGGCTGACGGCGTCGAGCACCTGTTGCGCGTCTATCTGCGGAGGCAAAGGCAACTGGACTAGGATTCCATTGACGTTCGGGTCAGCGTTCAATTCGCTGAGCAACTGCAGCAGGTCAGTGGTTGTTGTGTCGGCGGGGCGACGGATCAGGCGGCTGTGCATGCCAACCTTCTCGCATGCTTTCTCTTTATTGCGGACATAAACTTGGCTGGCCGGATCATCGCCTACGAGTACTGCCGCTAGAGTCGGAGCGAGGTGACCCGCAGTGCACCAAGCTTCGACCTCGCGAGCGATTTCCGAACGTAATTGATCAGCGGTCTGTTTTCCGTCGAGTATTTTGGCAGTCATGCTAAATGTTTCGTCGAAGGCTTGCGCGAGTTGATGAGGTCGGGTTACGGGAGTTACTGGACCTGTTCTGTTGTAGCTGAAATTCTGAAATTTGCAGTGGGGCGGTTCGGGGTGTAACATTAGGCCCTTCGCAGTAGCTTCGCGGTGAGCATGTTCATGCAGACACCCAAGCGGAGCTCGAAGGGAAAAAGTGCGGCCCGTCTTGTATTCGGTTGCCATTAGCATAATGATGGACCGCTAACGATACCCCTATCCCCACCTCAATCAACTCGCCTTCCAGCCTTGGAGTTTAGCGCTATGCGTTTCCTGATATCCGGTCTCGTCCTGTTTGGTGTGACCACTTTGCTTTGGCCTGCTGCGCAGCAAAATCAAGCGGCCCAAGACGGCAAAAAGCCGGGCAATCCAGTCGTAAAAACTGCCAATGAGTTTCTCGCGACACTCAACGAGAAGCAGAAGATGCAGGCTACTGTGGCATACGATTCGGAACAGCGTGTGAAGTGGCACTTCATTCCGCTGGACACGCGTAAGGGTCTGCCGCTGATGGAGATGGAGCCGGCTCAAAAGGAAGCTGCGATGAAGTTGCTGAAGACTTTGGTCAGCACTGTGGGCTATGAGAAAGCGACGAAAATCATGGGGCTTGAGGGAGTGCTTCGGAAGTTGGAAGGCCCAAAGAGTCATGAGCGTCGCAACCCAGAAAAATATTACTTCACTGTGTTTGGCGAAGTCGGTCCGAAATCGCATTGGGGTGTCAGCGTTGAAGGCCATCACCTGTCGCTCAACTTTGTGCTACAGGGCAACAAGATCATCGATTCGACACCGCAGTTTTTTGCCACGAACCCAGCGGAGCTCAAAGAGGATTACCTGCCGGGTTATGCGAAAGGTCTACGCGTATTGCTGGAAGAAGAGCAGACCGGTTTTGACTTGCTTGCAAGTTTAGATGCTGAGCAAAAAAAGCAAGCGACATTGCCCGGCGATTTGCCACAAGAGATTCGGGGTGCTGGTGAACCGCAACCGCCGACTGGAGAAGCGGTGGGGCTGAGCGCAGCCAAGATGAAGCCTGAACAGAAAGAGATGTTGAAAGCCATCATGACGGCTTATACGTCCAAAATGCGTCCGGGCGTCTCCAAGAGTCGTTGGGACTTGATCGAAAAAGCGGGCTTGGACAAAGTGGCGTTTGCCTGGTCCGGAGCCGATCGATTGGGGGTTGGCCATTACTATCGCATACAGGGTCCGACGTTTGTGATTGAATTTATCAATGTTCAGGCAGACGCAGCGGGCAATCCAGCGAATCATATCCATTGCGTATGGCGCGACATGGAAGGCGATTTCGACCTGCCATTGGCTGTAAAGTAGTCGGTCTTCTCTTATCTCAGTCAACTTCTTGGTCTCGATTCGATTGGAGTGAACTCGCATGGGTAAGCAACGTTTGCAAGCGACAAGACGTAGTTTTGTTAAGGCGACTGCTGGAGCTGGGTTTTGCGCAGCGACTGCGCCGACAATCCTTCCTAAGTTGTACGCGCAGGGTTCGGCCAACGAGCGCTTAACAGTTGCTTGCATCGGAGTTGGTGGACGCGGCAGCGGCATCGGCGGCCAAGCGGCTGACTTGGGGCAGTTGGTGGCTTGCTGTGACGTGAGCGGATCAAATGCGGAGAGCTTTGCGAAGCAGCAAAAAGAGAAGGGCCGCGACTGTAAGATTTACTCGGACTATCGCGAGCTGCTCGACAAAGAATCGGGCGTGGACGTGGTCACGATCGGTACGCCGGACCATTGGCATGTGAAGATCGCGATCGAGGCGATGAAAGCTGGGAAGCATGTGTACTGCGAGAAACCACTGACGCTCACTTTGGCGGAGGGCCAAATTGTTCAAGAGGCGGTGAAGAAGTATGGCAAGACTTTCCAAGTTGGCACGCAGCAGCGCAGCGAATTTGATCGTCGATTTTTGAAGGCGGTCGCTATCGCGCACAGCGGGCGGCTGGGCAAAAATTTGGAAGCGATCAGTTCGGTGGGTAAGTCAGCGTCGCGCAGTCCGGACAAAGACAAGCCGTTCGGTCCCTTCAAGACGGCTCCTGTGCCAGAGAACTTGAATTGGGACCTGTGGCTTGGGCCAGCTCCAGCGGTTGAGTTTTGCCCTGAGCGCATTGGTTGGAATTTTCGCTGGTGGTTTGAGTACTCGGGTGGCCAAGTCAGCGACTGGGGTGTGCATCATACCGATATCGCATTCTGGGCGTTGGCCGGCGCCGATGGTCAAGCGGTTGAAGCGGCGGGTACCGGTGGTTTCATGGGTGTCGAGCGACCTCAGGTGCTCGATTTCTTAGTCGGTAAAACGCCTGCTAAAGCGATGCCGCACGCGTTTAACGTCGCTTACACATTTGATGTCGACGTGAAATTGTCCACCGGCAATACCATCAAAATTACCAGTGGGGAAAATCAACTGCTGATTTCCGGCGAGCTCGGCAAGATTCGAGTCAACCGCGGGACGCTGACCGGTAAACCTGTTGAGGAAGTGGACGCTGATCCGAAAGCCAAGCAAGAGATTGAAGACTTGATGGCCAAGTTGTACGGTGGAGAGCTGCCGACGGGGCACATGAAGAACTTCTTCGATTGCGTTCGGAGTGGCAAGCAACCGGTGGCGAATGTCAAGGATCACGTCCGCGCGGTCAATGCCTGCCATCTTGCCAACATTGCGTTGGTGACAGGTCGAAAAGTCCAGTTTGATCCCGCTACTCAGAAATTTGCGAACGACGAAGAGGCAAATAAGTTGATCGGCCGCAAGAATCGCGAAGGCTACGAGATCAACGGATAGTGAGCTGTAAGACTGGGGGGCTCCAAGGCTGGAATTGCAGCTCCTGAAATTTCAGCTTGATGGAATTCAAAACGCGGACGGCTCGTCCGCGTTTGTCGTATCAACGCGACATATCTTGACCCGCGCAGAACGTCAGCAGCGAGACTGATACGATCAAGCGCTTCGTTGTAACCGTTAGAACAACCATCAGTGCGAGCCACGCGTATTCACAGCTTTGAAGAAAATGATTGCGTGCGGCGTGCGGCTTAAATAGATTAGGGGTTGGCTCGTGGGGTGTGGTCTGCGTAAGCTTCAGGCAGCACTGCAAACTTGATCCTTTGCAAATTTGACTTTCGCAAACCTGAAGATTGAGTTTGACACGGTCTTTCGAGTTTTGAATTTTCTTGTGCCGTAGCATGGAAGCGGTGAATCCTTGAGCTTCCGCTGCGCCATTATGCACTCATCTTCAAAACGAGCTTCGAACACTCAGCGATTTGGCTTCATTGATGGCTTGCGCGGCGTGGCCGCGTTGGCGGTCATGATTCATCACATCATTTGGTTTACGCCCTGGGACTTTTTTGGGTCTGAGTTAGCGACCCAGTGGGTGTATCGGATTGGTTACTGGGGCAAGTGTGGCGTTCCGGTGTTTTTTGTCATCAGCGGGTTTGTGATTGCGCACAGCTTGCGGAAAGCCACTGTTACACCCAAGTTCGTTGGATCGTTTTTCTTGCGTCGTTCGCTACGCTTGGATCCGCCGTACTGGGTCACAATCGCGGCGATCATTGCGGTCAGTTACGGTTGCCTAGCGTGGACCTCCATTGAGCCTCCTACGGAACTGCCGACTCTCGGGCAACTTGTCAGTCATGCGTTCTATTTACAGAACGTGTTGGGATATGAAAACATCTCCGTGGGATTTTGGACGCTTTGCATTGAGATTCAGTTTTACATGCTGTTCGTGGTGATGCTGGGTGGAGCGCAGTTTCTTAGCCGACGCTCCGTTCGGTTTTTTCAGTGGGACATTGCATCCCCGAGTTCAGCGTCGGCGAGTTCTCTGATCGCTGTGTTCGCACCGATTATGCTCGCATCGCTATTCACATTCACTTACTTCGAGCAGCTCGATAATTGGTTTCTCCGGTACTACTGTTTGTTCTGCCTGGGGGCCTCCTTGGCGGCTTGTCGCTGTGGGATGTTACCGAAGTGGGTTGCTTGGATCGTGATTGGATTGTTT
>JANPLP010000142.1:0-4647 GCA_031426595.1 Planctomycetia bacterium
AAAGGCAACCAAACCTTCGACTATCGTCACGTATCAAGCACGAAATGTGCCTAAAACTGAGGGCTTTGCGAAGGGCGTGGCTAATGTCGCTCAAATCACCCCCTTCGCAGAGCCTTAGAGCATGCCACCCGTACACGAAGAATCCCAAAATTAAGCTGCAACGCTGCACCGGGTCCATTATCGCCAATCGGTTGCGCCCGACTAGTGCCGCATGCAAGTCACGATTCCCGATCAAGAGATCTATTTCTTCCAACGCTCTGGTGAGGGAATGAAGGAGTCCATGACGGCGAGGTCTTCGCCTTTGACAGTCGCGGCAAAACGGACTCCAAGCGAAGCGATGCGGTCAGCGGCTTCGATCAACTCGGAAGAGTTATTCAGCTTCAGCTTGACGCTTTCGAAGACGGTTTGAATTTCACTCAACACCGGTTGATTGAGCTTGCCTTGAGCAGCTTGCAATCGTTTAGCGGCTCGGGAAGCGCGTTGGGCTGAGTTGATTCCGAAGGTGGCTTTTTCGGTAGCTGCTGCAGTGGCTCGCAAACTGAATTCGAGATCAGCAATCATGCCTGCCATAAACAGATGGCGAAGCCTCTCGGGGCTGGAAGTTTCATTGCTCTGGCCATTGCTGCGCAAAAAATTGTGGCGCACCATCCCTTGCGACCACGAAACCAATTCAAAATCCATACTACCTTCTTTGTGCCCACCAACATTCACCAGTTTTTCATCGGGAACGGTATGGCAGCGATAACAGCTTTGAGCAACCAGATAGATGTTGACGGGATTTCGCATTCCTCCATGGATACTCGCACTTAAGCGTTCGATACGATGTTCCGCGGTTTCAGCGTTTTTCGTGACCCCTGCGCCACCATAGTCGTTATGAACACTTACCCAACCTTGAGCGGCACCGTGGCACGATTCACATGAGACCCCCGCAATCGCTTCCATACCGGACGCTTGGTGCTTGACGGTGTAGTGGCATTTCATGCACGCCGAGTTCTCTTTGAAGGAATCGATCCCCATTTTCTGAGCGATTCTCTGGGCTTCAGGCTTGCGATGCAACGTTTGAAAGGTCTCGTGATGCGGCGTCTGCTTCCACACACTGATCTCCGCCGCATGACATTTTTCGCAGCTCTCAACTCCCAACACTTGTTGCGGATTCAAGTGAACCTCGACTTCAGAGTCGCGTGGGTCCGATTTCTCGTTATTGACAGTCATGCCGATGCATACCGCAAACCAGAGCGTGGCGATCGATAGTAGACCGAGCTTTTGAAATTTCGTGGCGAGCATTCGGAATAGCTTATGTAAAAACTGAAAACTGAATATCAATTGTTTAATGAGATTCTTCATCCAACTGGAGCCCGAGCCGCGAACCAGTGCTTGTCGCATCAGGTTTTAGGATTAGCCAGTCGGCGTACAAGAATGCATAGCACCTGCTTTGAAGAGAAAACTTCGTGCCGCTTCCCTTGGCATAAAGTTGCCCTTAGTTACCTCGCGCCAATCCGCACAATCCAAACAGAGCGACTTCGTCGACAGTGGCTAAGCCTCTAATACCAAGTCTGTCGTGGGTCGCGCAATACACGTTAAACACTCGCCGCTGGAGAGTTCGATTCCAATTTGCCGATCGTATTCAACTTCGCCTGAGACCACTTTCACGCGGCAGGAGCCACAAACTCCGCTGAGGCATCCGCTTGGAATTTCCAAACGATTGGCCTTGGCGAGTTCCCACACACTTTGCTCGGCATCCTGCCACGTTACATCGGTCTCACTCAATGAAAAGCGAACCACATGCGATTCAAAGTTTTTCGTTTGATTAGAGGCTGGCGCAGGCTTGGAACCGAACGACTCCCAGTGGATATGTTCGGCTGGGACACCGCTATGAATTAATTGATCGCGCAACTGATCCATCCATCTATCTGGACCACACAGGTAATAATCGGTATTGGCTTTTTTAGCGAACAGCGCTACTTGGCTCTCGATCTTTGCCGAGTGAAAATGGCCTGGCAACTCGTTGGCTAACCATTCAATTTCTTCGAGCGTTTCGCGACTGAAAAAAGTATGGACGTGCAACGATTCAAAATCTGGTTGCCAAGCGTGGATGGCTTCGCCGAGCGGCCAGTGATCGATGTCCTTGGCTTGATACAGCAACGTGACTTTGCGTTCGGGTGTGTGCTCGAGCGACCAGCGAAGCATACTGGCCATCGGCGTAATTCCCACGCCAGCGGCCAGCAACACTAAGTCATTCGAGGACTCGGGGGGAAGAAAAAACTGACCATTCGGGCCGCCCACGAACAAGCAGTCGCCTGTGCTGATCGTTCGATGCAGCCACGAACTTAAGCCACTGGAGTTGTTGCGATCTGACGGGTTTGAAGGCTCATGTTCCTTAACGGTGATTCGCCAGTAACGCGCATCTGGGGAACTCGAAAGGGAATAGCAGCGAGTGGCTTGGTAAGCGCCTGCCAGCGCCGGACGAACCATGATGTACTGGCCCGGATAGAATTGAGGTAACTCTTGGCCATAGGGATCCACCAAATAAAACGACCGGCAGTCCGCCGACTCTGCGACCACATCTGCAACTTCGAGAATCCGCCAAGCGATCTCGCTGGCTGAAGAAGTCGTTCTGCCCAGTTGGCTGGAGAGGCGGGCGACATGCGAGGAGTAGGCAAGGGCCGTTTCGCGCAGCCGCATGTGCTCTGTAGTCTGTTGGCGGTTAGCGCGCCAGTTCACCGTAGCAGCCACAAAACGGGTGCAATAAACGCTAGAAATGAACATAACAGCGGCTATCAGCCACCAATTCTCTATCATTTACCCCTCCCCACAATCCAGCTAGAATTTCAAAACCCTAGCTCACGCCTTTCGGTTCGGCTGGGCGGCATGCTCCCAAAGTCTCGTTTTTGCGGGATAAACCGCCCCAGTCAGTAGGAATCGCACTCTGCCTGAGGGTAGCGCAGTGGTTTGTGCTGAGTTGGAGGGCAGAGACTACACGACATTTGAGTTACGCCGGGTCGAAAACGATATGACGAACAATTTGCCCCAGTTACTCACCAATGATCACAAAATGGAGCTTTGCCAGCAGCAGATCGGTTACACGTTTAAAGACAACAACTTGTTGCTTGCCGCGCTGACCCATGCTTCGGGTGCCAGCAATCGATTGGCATCCAATGAGCGGCTGGAGTTTTTGGGAGATTCGATTCTTGGGTTCGCGATCTGTGCGTGGCTGTTCAATCGGCATCCAGAGTATCAGGAGGGGGAGCTGACGCAGATCAAATCCGCCGTGGTCAGCCGCCGGACATGCGCCAAAGTCAGCCGCAAGTTGGGCTTGGAATCTTGCTTGATCATCGGCCGC
Organism: Planctomycetia bacterium; assembly: GCA_031426595.1. GTDB lineage: Bacteria > Planctomycetota > Planctomycetia > Pirellulales > Pirellulaceae > Aureliella. The sequence continues at coordinate 3,341 of JANPLP010000142.1, forward strand.
GGGATGCAGCAATCGACAGGAGTGCCGAAAAGTCTACTGTCGGATGTTTACGAAGCTCTGATTGCTGCGATCTACTTGGATGGTGGCTGGGACGCCGCCTGCGAGTTTATCATTCGCACCTTAGCCGACGAACTCGCGCAAGCCGTCCTAGGTCACTCGATTGGGAACTACAAGTCCGCGTTACAGCAAATCGCGCAGAAGGAACATGGTTCCGCTCCCTGCTATCGTTTGGTCGCTGAGCAGGGACCGGATCACAGTAAGTCGTTCAAAATTTCGGCGGAAGTAAATGGACGGCAGTACACAGCGGCTTGGGGGCGCAACAAGAAGGATGCTGAGCAGCGTGCGGCCGGAAACGCGCTCGCCGAACTGCGGGGCGAGGACGCACCGTACACCGATATTTAGTGGGCTCGCGCTAAATCTTTGACGCGGCGGTGGATTGGCTGATGAAGTACCTGCTAAACCCTGACTCCAACCAACCGCTGTTTTGCGGTGAAGCTTGAGCTGTGGAAAAGGAAGTTTTGGCGCAAACCTTCGCTACTTGTCCAAAACGTTCGAGCCCCGAACAACAAAACCGGACGTTGCGAGGTGTTTGATGAGCCCTTCGACGTTGACCTCAATTGGCTTTTTGAGGGATAATCTTGGATCAAGACAAATTGGGAGAAATTCTTGGCTACTGTGACTGAAACTCAGAACCTGCAACTGTATTGCCATTCGATGGCGGAGCGAGCGAAAGCAGCTTCGCGCGTTTTGGCAACACTGTCAACAGAGATGAAAAACCGCTGGCTGCTGCATTGTGCCGATCAGTTGGAGGCGTGCTTGGCTGGGTTGCTAACTGCCAACGCGCTCGATATCGAATTGGCGCCAGTATACGGGTTGACGGATGCGGCCATCGATCGCTTGCGACTGGACGAAAAACGAGTGGCGGCAATGGCGAAAGGGATGCGTGAAGTAGCGTCCCTGCCTGATCCGGTGGGTGAGCTTATAGAAGGTGGCCAGCGACCGAACGGTTTAGAGATTTCCAAAGTGCGGGTACCGCTGGGAACCGTTTTCTTCATTTACGAATCTCGTCCAAACGTAACGGTCGATGCAGCCGCGATTTGTGTGAAAAGTGGAAATGCTGTCATCTTGCGAGGTGGCAAAGAAGCGATCCATTCATCGGGCGCACTGGTTACGGTGCTCAAAGAGTCAGCCGCCGTGTGCGGCATTCCATCGGGCGCAGTTCAGTTCGTGGAGACGACAGACCGCGATGCAGTGGGGCATTTCTTGCGTATGCCTCAGTGGATTGACGTCGCCATTCCGCGCGGCGG
>JANPLP010000143.1:0-2687 GCA_031426595.1 Planctomycetia bacterium
GCAAAGCGTCCGTCGTACAACGCATCACTAACCGTAAACATCAGCTCAAGCGATCCCTGCTCAATGGAATCCAAGTCGATCGAACCAACCGGTGCAGAACCAGCAACTTCAAACGGGCCAGGCAGCGCTTCAGTCTTCGTGCCTACCCAAAATCCGCTGTGCAACACATCTCGCCACTCGCGACTCGTAAGCGGCTTGCCAGCGACGGCATCTGCGACTCCGCGGATCAATAACTCCGAAGCGTCTTGCCCCACTTCACCACCATGTAGCAGCGACAAGATCTCAATGGCTGAGCGACCACCCAACAAAGGGAGAATCTGCGGTTGCGATATGCCATAAGTTCCATCAACGGCCAGCACGTCGCCCCAGCTTTCAAGCTGATGTGCTAATGGAATGCTCCAAGCACAAACTTGAGCGGTCTCGTCTTCAAATTCAGCGAGATAGACGGAATGTTCAACCTTCTTCAGCGACTCACCCAGAGCCACATCGCCAGGAGCCGTGTAAACCGGATTGTCACCCAAAATCCACAAATGCTTGACAACACCCGAATTCAGCTTGCCGACCAAATCAGACAAACCGATTGGCGTGACCCCTTCAATCGCTGAGCGACTTGGCATCAGCATGACTGTCTTGCCGAAATTCTCAAGCTTCTGATTCAGACGCAGCGCCGTAAGCTGAACATCCAACGGCTGGTGCGAACCTACAGAGACAACCCCAGCCCCTTTGTGCTTGACCAAATCCTCGGCCATTGCATCCAGGAACCGCGATACCTTCTCTTTCGAATCGATCTCATCAAACGGCTTTTCACCCTCAACGGCTGGTACCGCCTGGGCACCCTTGAGCATCTCGTCGACCTTCGCTTCAAGATCGCGAAGAACCGCACCAATTTGCGAACTGCGAACCGCTAACCGCGAATCAGCTGTCGCCCCAGTGACCGAGAATCGCGATTCTACGGCGTACAACCGATTCATTTTGCTCGGCTCAGGTACGCGGCCCTTCGAAAACTGGCGGGTGAAAACGACTGCGTTCGCATCGGTACCAAGCAAATCGCTATCGAATGCGCAGATAACCTGCGCCGCGTCCAGCTTGAAGGACAACTCAGCTGGCTTCCCGGCCGCCTGCGCACATGCTGCCATTTGTGCACTGTCATCAACCGACGAATACTGAGCCACGGAGGCCTTAGACAAGGTTTTAACTGTCTCAGCCACCCAGCGATTGATGGCTGGCGAGAGAGAAGGTGACATCAAAATGGCTAGAGATTCGCCAGCGTTGGCTTTGAGCGCTTCGAACTGAGCTTTGGCGTATGCTGCAAACTCATCCCAGCTCGACTCCGTCAATTTGCCGTCGGAGCGCTTCGCTACTCGGCTCGCGCGATCCGTATCATACAACCCCAAAACGCATGCTTGAGAGAATGCATCGGTCCCGGCGCTCGCAAAGCGCGACTTCTCCCCCGCTTCCCCCAACTCGTTCGGCTCACTCGCCCGCATCACTGGATGCTGAGCGTTCCCTTCCACCTTGATTGGCCGACCATCCATGTTACTGATCAGCAAATGGACGGCGCGTCCAGCCAACTCAAAATTCGTCGCGTAATGCTTCGGCACACCCGCCACATCGTTGGGCGGACGAACCACAAAAGCCGCGATCTGATCGGGACCATAGCGACAACCAGCAAAACCACCCAGCGCCAACGAGGAACTCATCAGCTTCAGCCACTTGCGGCGCGAAACCCCCTCGGGAAACTCGGATGCAGCTTGCGGAAATTCACGAGCTGCAATCTGCTCGAACTCGGGAGTTTCGTGCAAATCGTTCAGACTTCGCCAATAAGTTTTATTCGCCGACATTGTCTTATGTGCCTGAATCTGCGGGACAGCGCTTTGCTGAATCGTTAGTTTGAGAATCTATGCTGCACTCGTTTTGCGCCAACCAAGAGCCGATCGCCCCAGGCCAGCCACGCCACGTTACCTTAAAACCACTTACCGATGACAAACCGCGCAGTTGGAACGCGGGTGAATATTGTTTTCCTCGCGAAGCTTCTTGCCAATCTCTTCGCGCGTCGTACCCTCCTCGGGTTCCCAATCCAATTTCGTCACCATGTCCACCGGGCGGATGTTTGCATCAGGATTGTTGTGGCATTCCAAACACCAAGCCATCGACAACTCTTTGGCCTGGTAAACCTTCTCCATGGTGTCGATTCGACCGTGACAACTCACGCAACTGACTCCACGATTCACATGAGCTGCATGATTGAAGTACACGAAATCAGGAAGCCGGTGAATCTTCACCCAAGGAATCGATTCGCCAGAAGCCCAGCTCTCGTGCACAGCTCGCAGCTTCGCACTCGCTGGATGAACAGCCGCTAGTGCGGGCGCACCGTCTTTGCCCATCGGGCTGTGGCAGTTAATACAGGTCTGAGTTGGCGGTACTGTAGCATGCGCCGCCTTGTCCACGTTCACGTGACAATAGCGGCAATCCATTTTCAGCTCGCCAGCATGTATCTTGTGACTGAACGGCACAGGTTGGTCCGGCGCATAACCAACGTTTAGCGTCACCGGATCCGTTGCACCCAACAAAAGCGTGGCCGCGTAACCGCCACCAGCCAGCGCAAACAAGCCCAGCAAAGGTAACAACTTGTTCGTCCATCGTGGAAATAGAAATCGACTCATAGCTCTACGATGATTTCTTGCCTG
>JANPLP010000144.1:0-5322 GCA_031426595.1 Planctomycetia bacterium
TCACGAGTATCAAGCGAAAGATTTGTTTCGCAAAGCGTCGGTTCCTGTTCTCGAAGGCCACGTGGCTCGGTCCGCTGAAGAAGCGGCTGCCGCCTTCAAAACGCTCGGCAAGCCGCTTGCCGTTGTCAAAGCACAGATTCATGCTGGGGGACGTGGCAAGGGGACGATTCTAGGCAACCCGGCCCAGCGCGGAGTGCAACTGGTTCGCTCGGCTGACGAGGCGGCTACTGTTGCAAAAAACCTGATCGGCCATCGGCTGCAAACGATTCAGACTGGCACTGAAGGGAATTTGGTCAATCAAGTTTTCGTCGAAGCGGGCTGCGACATTGATCGCGAACTGTATCTTGGAATTGTGCTGGACCGCGCGACAGCGATGCCTGTTTTAATGGTCAGCAGTGAGGGTGGTGTGGAGATTGAGAAAGTCGCTCACGACACGCCTGAGAAGATTTTCCGCGAGCACTTCCATCCCGCGATTGGTTTGGAGAGCTTCCAGGTTCGCAAGCTGTGCAAGAAGCTGGGTATCAAGGGACCGACGGCTCGCAGCGCCGAGAAATTCATGAAGCAGATTTGCCGCTTCTATGTCGATTACGACTGTGCGATGGCCGAGATCAATCCGCTGGTCATCACCAAAGATGGTCAGATGATCGCGCTCGATGGAAAGATCACATTTGATGACAACGCGATGTTCCGCCATCCGGATCTTAAGGGTCTTCGCGACTTGAATGAAGAAGAGCCGGCTGAAGTGCGAGCTGGGAACGCGGGCCTTTCATACGTGAAGTTGGAAGGAACGATTGGTTGTTTGGTCAACGGTGCAGGCTTGGCGATGTCGACGATGGACATCATCAAGTACCACGGTGGCCAGCCAGCTAACTTCTTAGATGTGGGCGGTGGCGCAACGACGGATCAAGTTGTCGAAGCGATGCGAATCATTTTATCGGATCCAAACGTTAAGGGCATTTTGGTAAATATCTTCGGCGGTATCGCTCGTTGTACGACGATTGCGACTGCGTTGATCGAAGCATCAAAGCAGGTCGGGATCACGATTCCGCTGGTCGTTCGCTTGGAAGGTACTGAAGTACAAGAAGGTAAGAAGATGTTGGCTGAGAGCGGATTGGCCATTATTGCTGCTGACGATTTGACGGATGCAGCCAAGAAGATTGTTGCCGCTGTTGCCAATGCATAGTTGAACTGACTTCAACAGTTACTTTCCGCGTCACCACACATCGCTAGTCAACCACGATTGAAAAATTATGAGCATTCTGATCAATAAAGATACGCGAGTTATCTGCCAAGGGATTACTGGGAACGCTGGCATGTTCCACACACGAGGCTGTGCAGCCTACGGAACCAAAATGGTCGGTGGCGTGACACCGGGCAAGTCGGGCGAGAACGTCGATGGCATTCCTGTGTTCGACACCGTTGAAGAAGCGGTGCAGCAGACGGGTGCCAACGCAACCATGATCTTCGTTCCGCCGCCATTTGCTGCGGATGCGATCAATGAAGCGATCGATGCGGGAATCAAAGTCATCGCTGCGATCACGGAAGGCGTCCCAGTGCTTGACATGGTTGAGGTTTACAAGCGAGTGCGGGCGAGCGATTCGGTGTTGATCGGTCCGAATTGTCCTGGTTTGATTACGCCTGGCGAATGCAAGATCGGCATCATGCCGGGTTACATTCACCAGCCCGGCAAGATTGGCATTATCAGCCGCAGCGGTACTTTGACTTACGAAGCAGTTTGGCAGACGACGGGGATCGGGCTCGGTCAATCGACTTGTGTTGGCATTGGTGGTGATCCGATCGTCGGTACGTCTTACATTGATTTACTAAAACTTTATCAGGAAGATGATCAGACCGAAGCGATTTTGGTGATCGGTGAAATTGGTGGCGATGCTGAAGAGCAAGCTGCGGCGTTTGTGAAAGCGCACGTGACCAAGCCAGTAGCTGCGTTCATCGCTGGGGCGACGGCACCGACCGGCAAACGGATGGGGCATGCGGGCGCGATTATCTCGGGTGGTAAAGGTACAGCGGCTGAGAAACAAGCCGCTCTTGAAGCCGCTGGGATCGTTGTTGCTCCTTCTCCAGCGGATATGGGCAAGGCAATTCAGGAAGCGATCAACCGCCGCAAATGAGGGCAAGTGCCGGTGGGAAGTGATGGAAAGTTAGTACAGCGCAGAACGCGAAATCGCGTATCTGTGAAGAAAGTTGCGGCGCGACGGTAACGTTACTACGGCGCACGATACTCAGTGACCGGCTGCTTTTAAGCATGATGGGGAAGTTCGCTGGGGCTTCTTTGTCGCAGGCAGATAGCGACTAGACTGAGGGTGTTTGGCGACAGCGTTTTATTGTCATCAACTCATATCGACCTTCAGCAATTGAACAACTTAACATCCAACCTCACTCAGGCTTCTGAATCAGCAACGGGCATTTACATCCGCGAAGTTCGGGTTCGGTTGGGGACCCAATTGGTGCTCGACGGGCTCTCTTTGGATGTGCGGACTGGGGATATCGTCGCACTGTTGGGAGCCTCTGGATGCGGCAAAAGCACTTTGCTGCGCGCCATTGCGAGATTGATTCCGACTCAGGGTGGATTAATCACATTTTCGAAGCCGAGCCATCGTGCGGGAGATTTGGCGTTTGTGTTTCAAGATCCGACGCTGTTACCCTGGCGCACGGTAGAAGAGAACGTGCAGCTACCGCTGGAGCTGAACCGCAGTAGGCTGAACCGCAGTAGGCTGAACCGCGGTGGGGTGAACGCTAGTGGTCCGTCGGTGGAAGCCGCGCTGGCTGCGGTCGGATTGAGCGGACGTGACTTCGGAAAATTTCCGCGCGAATTATCGGGCGGAATGCGGATGCGAACGTCAATCGCGCGCGCACTCGTGACAGATCCCTCGATTCTGTTGTTGGACGAGCCCTTTGCGGCTTTGGACGATATCCTTCGCAATCGATTAAACGATTTGCTGCTGGAACTGTGGCAACAACGTCAGCGGACGGTGTTGTTTGTGACTCATAACATCGCGGAAGCGGTGTACCTGAGTCATCGAGTCGCCGTGTTTGGAAGCGGCAAGATTGCTGAGGTGATGGACAATCCTCTTCCGTGGCCGCGATGCAGTTCTTATCGCTCTTCAACGGAGTTCGCGCGGTTCTTTGGTCAAGTCAGCTCGGTGTTGGCTGCAGCACAAACGCACGCTTGAAGAACATCTTCTCGGAGCAGCGCTGCGAAGTCGAGAATTCGGCGCCTCCGAGAGATGCGGTAAGGTGGTTGAATATGGAACAGCGATGTGGCTAGTGCTTTGTCCAGCTTTGATTTTTTTGGGGGGTTGATCGTATTTGGGTGGCACGCCTTGAGGCTTTGCGAAGGGCGTGATCTGAGCGACATTAGCCACGCCCTTCGCAGTGCCTCAGGTTGTGCCACCCCAAAATTTAAGCTGGACAAAGCACTAGGGTGAGCTTAGAAAAGCTTCTTCGGCGGCGATGAGTTTCCGGTAGTGTGCGACGACTTCTGGATCGGCGGTCAGGGTGAGGTTTTGTGCTAGCACAATATTTTCCAGTTGACGCATGACGCGACGGAATTTCACCAATTGCAGCTCGGCGTCTGTAGCCGCTTCGCGCGCCGCAGCGCGTTCTTCGTTGCTTTTGAGAAAGTCACTATATCCTTCCATTGCCTCTAGCTCGGCTAGAAAAGTCTCTTGGTTATCGGCTTTAAGGAGCTCGGTTTTGGACCATCCTTTAGGATCTTCGAGTTCGGGCCATTTCTCGATCACTGCTTCTTGCAGTTTGCGACGTGGGCTAGCGCCACGTGGGCGACGCGAGCCCACACGCCGCAGGTCGCGGAGTTTGTCGCGTTGCTCTTGATAACGCTTCGTAAACGCAGACAGGTCCGACGAAATCGGTACTCCAAGTTTTTCGGTTAAGGCGACGACGATGCGAGTTTCTTCAGGCCGACCGCGCGCAGCGAGCTCGTAGAGTGAGCCAGTTAGAAATGCTAACGCGGAATTGTCGCCGGGATCAGCAACATCATCGTCTTCTGCAGATGGATGTGGATTCTCACCTTCGAGCTCGTAGTCAGCAATGCGGCTGTATCGCCGCAGCACTGCTTCGCTGGTTCGCAGCGGAATATCGATCGTCTCGCTGGCCACAACTGCATAAGCGTGTGCTTCAGCGAGCGAAATACGTCCATCGTTGTTGCAGTCAACATTTGCGACCGGTTTACCTGTCCGCGATTGTCCGAGAAACGCGCCCCAAAAAAAGCTGCTGTACTCCTCATCGTTCTCGACATCGGGTCGACAACCAGCGGCAGGCAGATCGTGCTGCTGCGCGAAGAAGCCGCAGCGAACGTTTTCCGCAAACCCCGCTTCGTCATCGCCCGCTTCGAAGACTGTATTTGTGAATCCGCCGCAGTAGCACTGGGCCATCACTGATACGACGGTTACTTGCGCGGGAAGCTCGTCCAACCACTCGGAGAATTCAGTCATCCGCAGTGGTTTGTTGCCCCAGCATGAGATTGAAGTATCGCGACCGTTGCTGCCCCCTTTGGATGAGCTACCGTGCGCAGTGACATAGATGATCAAACGGTCTCCAGCCACCAACTTTGACCGGATCGCGCTCAGTCCCTCGCGAATATTGTCGCTACGAATCGGGCCCGAGATATCTGGCACTTGGTGGTTACGATAAATCAAAGCATCGTTATTGGGGAGCCGGAAGATATCGGACAGTGCTTTGAGTGCCGGTGCTGGCTTACCTGCACGTCGTTGTAGAACTTGAAGATCACGGCCTTCGTCAAAGCCGTCTGCAAAGTAAAGTTTGTGTTCTGCTTCTCGTATATCAGGCCGCGCCAGGAGTCGCTGGAAGAAGATCACATTGGCTTCAAGTGAAGCTTGGTTTCCTTGCGGAGAGTAACCGCCTCCGATCGTTAAAAAGTAATCGCGCCCTTCAGCGAACGAAGCAGCACAAACCGATAGCGCCGAATAAAATAAGACTGCATTCAAAAGTCGCGTTTGTGACATGAAGTACGACCTGATCGAGGATAATGGCTGGCACGAACTTCGCGCGGGGCAATGTTGGCTGCAATCGTCGAAGGAGGGTTCAAACCTCTCACCGAACAGAACGGGCCTCCACCGCGCTTACGTGCTACTTTAAGTCGCTGCAAACTCCGCTTTCGAATATTAATCGACTCAAAGTTGCTACCGACAATGCCTTTATCCCTCATTGCGACACAGCTTGTCAAATCAGTGCGAACCTACCTCTATCTCTCCCACCGCAAATCATCAACTTCTTTTCATCGCCCACGACTGAATCGAATCCGTCGTCATCCTCAGCGAGCAG
>JANPLP010000145.1:0-4322 GCA_031426595.1 Planctomycetia bacterium
CAACCTGCCGTGTCGCCCGATGGAAGCCGCATTGCATTCAGTTGGAGCAATGAGATCTGGACTGCGAATATCTATGGAAGCGGGCTCACTCGATTAACAAATCATCCCGCCATCGATTCGCAGCCGCTGTTTTCACCCGACGGCACGCAACTCGCCTTCGTAAGTACGCGTACCGGTTCAGCTCAAATCTTCGTCATGCAAACCGATGGGACCCTGCCGAAACAAGTGACTTTTCACACCGCAGGTTACACCCTCGCTGATTGGTTTCCCGATGGGCAATCATTGCTGGCCGTTGGAGCTCGCGATCATTTTTATCGCGATGCAGATCGATTGATTCAGATCGATCTTCGGGAACGCAAAGCGGAAAAAATTCTCGTCAATGCAGCCATCGATAATCCCAAGCTTTCGCCTGACGGAAAACGGATTTTGCTGAATCGTGAAGGAGAACGCTGGTGGCGTAAAGGTTACAAGGGCGAACGCTCTGCGCAAATCTGGATGTACGATCTCGACACGACTGAGTTCAAAGAGCTGCTGCACGAAGGTGTCGAATGCATGTGGCCGCTTTGGATGGCGAATGGCAAAGGTTTTTACTTCACAAAAGGGGATGTTCACGGATTCGATTTGTGGCGGTATCGGTTCCCGAAGGCTGCTGAAAAACCTGCCACTCAGAAACAGATCGCTGGTTTCGATGAAGACTCAATCGCTTTCCCGGCGATCTCGCGCGACGGCAGCACCATTGTCTTCCGTCACTTGTTTGACCTCTATCGATTTCGTCCAGGCGAAGATGAACAACCTGTGAAGATCGAATTGACTCTCAAGAACGATGCGAACTTGCCCGACGATGTTCTCCGCCGCAAATTTACACAAGCCGACGAGGTTGCGTTCACTGAAGATGGGCTTGAGATTGCGCTGATTGCCGGCGGCGATGTATGGATTATGGACACAAAGTTGCGCGAGCCTCAGCGGGTCACAAAAACCGATGGATATGAAGCCGACGTGATTTTCGCACCCGATGGCAAGACCCTGTTTTTCACCTGCGTTACCGAAGGACAAACGGATGTCTGGAAAGCGACTCGTGCGGACGCTGAAAAGTTTTGGTGGCAGAACACGCAATTTAACTTTGAAAAAATAACCGATGACATGCACGTGGAGAGCGGTCTGCGTTTCACCCCCGACACGAAAACATTGATTATGCAACAAGGCCGAGGCAGCTTAGTTGCAATGAATGTTGAGTCGCGCGAAAAACGAACTCTGGTGGAAGGTTTTAGCGGCATCGAATTTGACATTTCCGCTGATAGTCGCTGGTTGGCTTACTCGAAACAGGATAACGATTTCAACAGCGAAATCTGGCTCATGCCGCTCGACGGCGACCTCGAACCTACCAACGTCTCGAGACATCCGGATAACGACGGCAACCCAACGTTCTCCCCCGATGGCAAAATGCTTGCCTTCACCGGCAGACGCTTCGACGACGAAGTCGACATCTACTACGTCTACCTCCGAGAAGCGGACAATGACCAAACGTCGCGCGAACGTCAGCTCGAAGAAGCGCTTGAACTGATGAAGAAAAAGCGGAAGTCGGACGCACCAAAAGCAGCCGATCCAAAAGAAGCTAAGTCAGACGCGAAACCAGAAGCCAAGTCAGAGACCAAAACCGAAGTCAGCAAACCGGAGGTGAAAGAAGAATCGGATGATAAACAGGATTCCAAAAATGAAGAGAAAGCTGACAGTAAGAAGAAAGAGGTAAAGCCGATTGCAATCGATTTGGAGAACATCCATGAACGCTTGCGTCGCATCCCCATTTCGAACAGTAGCGAAGGTGGTTTGCTTTTCTCTCCAGACGGAAAGAAGCTGGCGTTCTCCGCTAGTATCGATGGTAAACGAGGCTGGTATACAGTCGAGTTTCCTGCCGAACTGCAACCGAAACTGCTGACTGCAACGACCGGATCGGATGCGATTTGGACTGAAGCGGCTGGCGGCATTCTGTTCACTCAAGATGGCCGCCCCGCGAAGTTCGAACCCAGCGGCAAGTTGGAGTCATACAGTTTCTCCGTCGCTCAAGAATCTTCACGTTCCGGTTGGTTAAGAGCCGGCTTTTACAAAGCTTGGCTGACAATGCGCGAAGTCTGGTACGACGACCGCATGGGCAATCGCAACTGGGATGAGATTCGTCGCAAGTACGCGCAAGTGGCGGGCGACTTGCAGAGCGTCGAAGGCCTAGCGACGGTCGTCGAATTGATGCTCGGCGAACTCAATGGCTCCCACCTTGGCTTCACCCCCAACCTTACCCCTCGCGAAACGACCATCGAAGGTTGGCGCGATGAGACAGCCCACCTCGGCGTTCGCTTTGATGAAGAACATCGCGGTCCCGGCTTGCTGGTTCGGGATGTGATTCCAGAGAGTCCAGCCGATCGCGAGCAGAGTAAACTGCGCGCCGGCGATGTAATACTTTCCATTGATGGGAAAGCGGTCGATCCTGCCATGGATTTGACCACGGTGCTCAATGGTCCCATGGATCGTGATATTCTTCTGCACGTTCAACGAACCACTAAAGGCGAAGCTGACAAAGAAGAGAAACAAGAGATCGACGTCACGCTGCGGCCCATTGTTTATGCCACCGCGAGATCACTGCTGTATGACCATTGGCTGGACCACAATCGGCGTCTGGTAGAAAAAACCAGCAACGGAAAGCTCGGTTACTTGCATATCCGCGCGATGGACATGGGAAGCTTCTACGAGTTCGAGCGGCAACTTTACAACGTCGGCTACGGTCGCGAAGGCTTAGTCATCGATGTGCGTGACAACGGGGGCGGCTCCACAACCGACTTGCTGCTCACCGCGCTGACGCAGCCCAAGCATGCGATCACTGTCCCGCGCGGCGGTGGACCAGGTTACCCGCACGATCGCATCGTCTTTGCATCGTGGTCCAAACCCATCATCGTGCTCTGCAATCAGAACAGCTACAGCAACGCAGAAATTTTCAGCCATGCGATCAAAACGCTCGGACGCGGCAAAGTCGTCGGTGTTCAAACAGCCGGCGGAGTGGTCAGTACCGGCTCAACATCAATCAATGATGTCGGCCGCTTAAGAGTTCCATTTCGCGGTTGGTTCTTGATCAACGACGGCAAGGATATGGAGCTGAACGGATGTCTGCCAAATGAAGTGATTTGGCCGGCACCCAAAGAGCTCCCCGCTGGTGAAGATAGGCAGTTGGACAAAGCGGTCGAAATGTTGCTGGACGAACTCCGCGAGGCACCCGCTCCCAAAACGCTCCGATACGCAACGGAACAAGAGTAAGCTCGATGGAAAAAGTTGCAGAGAGTCGCTTCAACCAATTTCATCAGCACTGGCTATCTTGAAATCGTTGTGCTCTCACTCGTAAACTGCACATCCTTTGAGGGTTCGTGAATGAACATCTGATGGTGAAGTCACTGGCTTGGCCGTTGTGTCAGCCAGCCCTTGGTTCGGCGCGCGCCAATCAATCGAAGTGGGCTACTTGGAAGCAATCGCGGCGAGCCCGAAACAGCCGAGCATGAGTACCCATACGACGTCCAGAAAGTGCCAGTAGAGTGCACAGAAGCGAATGGGCCAGTGGCGTTCGTGATCATAAGCGTCCCGCGATAGTCCAAACAAGACGAACGCTAAACCGGCAGCTCCGCCGACGACATGCAGGGCATGCACTAAGACCATCAGAAAGGTGAATCCATACAAACTGCGATCCTGCTGCATCGAGCTTTGCAACCGCTCAATCATCCAAATCATGCCGCTGGACTGAAGGCCGAAAAATACAACTGCCAAGATGCTGGCGATCACCACATAACGCCACACATCCGTCCGCCGCTCTCGCCGAATGGCTCCCACGGACATATGCAAACAGACGCTGATTGCGACCAAAACTACCGTGGTCGTGACAAAGTTAGTAGGCAGTACGAATGGTTGCGCTACTCCGTCCGGAGGCGAAACACGCAGCACAACGTAAATCGCGTACAGCAGAACGCAGCTAAAGAAAAACACCGCCAGTGATACGATGAATAGCCAAGCACCCTGTTCACTGCGCCGATCTTCAGCGATCCTCATTGGCATCGGTCTATCTTCCCAACTAACGCGACCATTCTGCTAATCCGAAACATAAGAAAGTCAGCACAACTTCCATGCAATCACTCTCGCCACAATTATCCTGAACCCAGCATTTTAACTCCAGACTATATTACGAAGTCTAGCGGCTTGGCATCTTCTACAAACCGCACCGCAAGATTAGCCGTGCAAAGCGTTACAGCTTAATTTTGGGGTGGCACGCTCTGAGACTTTGCGAAGGGCGTGGC
>JANPLP010000146.1:0-8112 GCA_031426595.1 Planctomycetia bacterium
TAAATGACACCACACTTGTAAACTCAACAGGAATTGGTTCCGGTTCCTTCAGCTCAGGCGCAAGTCCGCTGTTTCTATTCCAGTCGTTTGATAACTTGACAATCAATCCTGGCGCAGGGGGCTTTGATCGAGTTGAGATAAGCGGAACGGCTGGTCCTGATGTGGTGACCTCAAATGCCAACACTGTGACGCTCGGTGGAGCAGTGACGCTTGGGGCTGGGATCGACCAACTCGATGTCAACACTCTAGACGGCGACGATAATGTTGACCTCGATCTTCAATTAACGGGGCTTCGGAAAGTCATCAACCTTGGAGCTGGCAATGACACGGCGAATTTGGCCGGCGTTATCGTCGATCCTGCTGACCCAATCATTTACGGTGGCGATGGAGACGACAATATCGTCGGTAGCCCAAATATCGACTATATCTATGGCGGCTCGGGAACCGACGTCATCTTGGGATTAGGCAACATTGATTACATCGAAGGTGGTGACGGAAACGACACGATTACGGGCGGAACCGGTAACGATATTCTCCATGGTGGCGACGGTTCGGACGTCATCATTTGGAACAACGGGGATAATACCGATATCGTCGAAGGGGGAACTGGCGATGACCGAGCTGTTGTGAACGGCGCGGGAGCCGGTGATTTGTTCACTGTTTTCGCGGACTCCGCACATCCATCGCGTATTGCGTTCAATCGAACCAACCTAGTTCCGTTTGCACTGGACATTGCTGATGTCGAAGAGTTTGACATCAACTCGGGCAACGGAGCTGACTCGATTACGGTCGGTGACTTAACAACAACCGCGTTGCGTGAACTCGATTTGGACCTTGGCGTCGAAGCTGGTATTGCCGATACCGTAACTATCAACGGCCGAAACACGGCTGACAACATTCAGATTACTGGCGCTGGCGCAGTGATGACGATCGCTGGACTGCGCTATGACGTTCGAGTCATCAACGCACTAGCGACCGACAACGACGACTTTACATTCAACGCCAATGCCAGTGACGACGTGGTTGTTGCCGCCGACTCTCTATCCGCTTTCTTTACCAGCTCTGACATTCCCGCCAACAATCGCTTCCGAATCTTGGGTGGTGACGGAAATGATAATCTCGCGGGCTACGGCTCGCTCAGCGGTCAAGCTGGCAACGATACGCTTAACGGTTCATCGACCATAGGAGCAGCCAACGGCAATCAAATCCTACTCGGTGGCGACGGCGATGATGTGATGGTTGGTGGAGCGGGTGCGGACACTTTTGATGGTGGAGCTGGCTTTGATACGATTTTGGTTCGTGGCACGCTCGGCAATGACTCAATTGATATCTCGCAAACTGCTGATGTGACACTGGTTGAAACCGTCAACGGAGTAGTTGAAACCGATACGCTGGTGTTGAACGCAGGCACACGAACTGTTGAACGAGTTTCCGTCGAAGCGGGTGCTGGTAATGATACAATCCGCGTTCAGTGGGCTGATGCATTGGGCACTGATGCGAACGTGAACAGTTTGGGAGTTGACGTTGATGGCGGAGCGGGTACGACAGCGGACCGTTTGGGTGTTGTCGACCTTGGTACGGGCGATTTGACCCTCTTTCAACGCGGTACGACCGACGATAGCGGTGCCATGGCGGTTGGCCCGGGCAACGCTGAACCGCTAATCGTCAACTTCACGAATGTCGAAGTGGCTCAACCGGTGGTTGGAGCCGGTGGCGACGTAGTCTTCTTCAAACACGATGCGTTCGAATACAACGATGCTCGAACACTGGCGACCTATCTTGGTTCTGGCGATGCAATCAACGTCGATCCGAACATTAATCCAGGCTTGGACCCCATCTTCGGACTTCCTAGCGATGAAGATTGGTTTAGGGTTGTCGCCGAACGTACAGGTGTGCTCGACTTCCAAGTTTACTTCCGTCAAGTTGGAGCGGTCGCAAGCGGACGTCCTGGACTACCGAACAACGGTAACTTGGACATTGCTGTCACGGACGCAGCTGGCAATGTGATTGCTGGATTCGGTATGAACGATGCGACCAGCGATGAACGGGTTCGGATTCCGGCGGTTGCAGGTCAGACTTACTATCTACGCGTCTTCGCGAACGCCGCGGCGATCAACACCTACAACATCACGGTTGATAACTACGCGGCGCCGGTACCTCGCGATATGGAATTGCTCGACAATCCAGTCGGCGATCCACCACCTGCCAACAGCGATACCGGCCGCAGCCAGTTCGATAATGTCACACGCGACAACACTCCGACATTGGTATTCCGACTAGATGACGGTATTTTGCTTAACGACTTGCAAGGCAATAGCCCTGCCGGAAACAATCCGCCGAATGGAGTCGTTATCCCGCTTCCGTTCCAAGCTGCTGCGGGAACCGCCGGTTACCGCATTGCTATTTTTGATGAAGGCTCATTGCCGATACCGGGAACCACAGCGCCGCAAGTACCGCTTGGATTTGCAACGTTTGTTTCGCCGGGCGTATATCAGTTCACTACACCAGTGTTGAACGATGGTTCGCACTTCCTGACCGCTCGAGTGCAGATTGTTGATCCATCCACCGGTCAGCAAACTGGTTTCGGTGATCGCAGTGTGGCGATGGAGATCGTAGTCGATACTGTCGTTCCATCTGGGTTCTTTGGGCAGATCAATTTGGCAGATACCACCCAAGGGCTCGCTGCTGAAAGCGACTCCGGCGTGGTCGGCGATTCAGCTACGTTTGTTGATCGAGTAACCAATGATACAACACCTAATTTCTACGGGCGGGCCGAGGCCAATGCGATTGTTCGCGTGTTCGCTGAAACAAACGGAGTGGCAGGGTTGCAGTCAACCGGTGCGGGCGCTGACCTGTTCTTGGGCCTGACGGTGGCAGCTCCCCACGATGGTTCGAATCAGTTTCCCGGCGGCCAGTGGTCGTTCACCACACCGCTTGATCTGAACAACCCGAATCTCGGGTTCGCACAGGATGGTGCTCGCAACTTGTACATGACTGCCGAAGATTTGGCTGGTAACACAACGCCTGATGCAGCCGCGGATCGACTGAATATCTTCTTGGACACCGCTGGTCCCCAAGTGACGGATGTTCAGATCACAGGCTCGCCGCTGTTCAACTTGTTTGGCCTGAAGCCGGACAACTCGATCGAGGGCCCCACGCCACGCGTCGATAGCTTGACGATTCGTGTTCAAGACTTCCCGAATCGTAGCAACCTTGACCCGAATTTCTTGTATGACGCTTTGCAACAAGCAGTTGCTCAGACACCGGGCAACTTTGTCTTGCGAGGCGATCACAGCGGTGTTATAGCGATCCAGTCGATAACATTGCTCGGTGATCCAACAGGCAATGCTGCGCTCGCTACCGGTTCGGTACTGCTCACCTTCTTTGCCCCGCTGCCGGATGACCGCTACACGTTGACTATCAAGGAAAACGTCGTCGATCCCGTTGGTAATAAACTGGATGGTGAAAGCAACGCTGCTGAACCGATCGGCAACCCAAACTTCGCTAGCGGAGATGGTCAACCCGGCGGTGACTTTGTGGCGCGATTCACTGTCGATAGTCGCCCTGAAATTGGCGCAATCAGCGAAGGACTAGTTTACGTTGATATCAACGGCAACATGGTCTGGGATCCAGAAGGCCAAGATAACGATGCCACCAATCGCGACTTTACATTCCAGTTCGGGCAGTTAGTTGACGCACATTTCGCCGGTAACTTTGCTCCGATAGGGGCGGCAGCGGCAAGTGGATACGACAAGCTTGGTGCCTATGGTAAGTTTGCAGGCAAGTATAGCTTCATTCTCGATACGAATGATGATGGCGTTGGCGACTTTACCTCATTGATGCCCAATGCCTATCAAGTCAATGGAATTCCGGTTGCGGGAGATTTCAATGCCGCACATCCTGGCGATGAAATTGGTTTGTTTGATGGTAAGTATTGGTATCTCGACACAAACGGAAATAATCAGATCGATCTTGGTGAAAGACTGTCTTCGAACTTTAATGGATTGCCGCTGGTAGGTGATTTCAACGGCGATGGGAGTGATGACCTTGCGGTATTTGTGAACGATACGAATCGTTTCATCTTCGACACGAATCGCGATGGCAATTCGGACTTTACGTGGAACGTCGCTGATCAGGTTGGACGATTTGGTGGGCTGAGCGGCTTTACGGATCGTCCTGTAGCGGGTGATTGGAACTTAGACGGGATTGACGACATCGGATTATGGGCCAAGGATCGGCAAGGGACTTTGCCCCGCAACTCGGGAGAGTATTTCTTCTGGGTTTCAGATCGAGTGAATGCAAACCCTGCGAATGTTTTCAACGCATTCAGCCCTGCCCCTTTGGGAAATGATTTATCGGCTCAGTTTGGTGACGAGCTGGCGCTGCCAGTGTTTGGGAACTTTGATCCTCCAGTGGCAACCAGAACAGACGAAACGAATCCTCTGCACCGAACGCCCGCACCGCTGGACATCAACGGCGATGGGGTGATAAGTCCGGTGGATGCGTTGCTGATCATCAATGTGCTCAACAACTACAGAAGTGTATCTACGAACGATCCACTGCGATTTTTCTATACGATCGGTCAAATCAAAGCCGACTCGAGCGGAGATCGAATAGTTACCCCACTCGACGCGCTATTGGTCATCAATGCGATGAACAATCGCACTGGTCGAGGTGAAGGGGAATCCAACTCTTCCAGCAGTTCCTCGCAACACGTAGCGGCCGCCGATGACTACTTCGCTCAACTTGAAAATGATTCGGAACTTGAGAAGCTGCGTAAGAGACGCCGCTAGTCGAGGGTTCTAGATAGAAAGCACAACGAGGCAGGTGACTAACCTGCCTCGTGCATTTCTTAGAATCGATGTTTTGTTGCTTTAGAACTGAAGCTGAGTACGAAATGCTAGACCGCTGAACGTCAAGTTGTCGTCGATGTTTAGCATCTCGGCGGTTCGAACGGATTGGATGTAGTCGCGTGTCGTAACGGCATTAAACCAAGTGCTAAACAGGTAGCCAGTGGTAATTCGTACGCGACCGCCGCAGCTTTGCCAACCGAATCCGAGTTCCGTATCGAGCACAGGAGTTACGCGAAAATCTTCGTAATGAGTTGCGATGACTCCGCCGCCGAATTGATTGGTTTGACGATAGTCGGCTTGCCAGTTGCCGGCCAGCAAACTGCCGATGGCCCGACCATAGATCATCAGACCCGATGTAGAACTGTGACGCTCACCATCCAATCCACCCAGAATTCCAAAACCGTTGAAGTCAATATCAGTCGCGACGTTGGTCATGCCAGTGGCAAGTGAGATCGTTTGATCTACCGATAGACCCTGCTCCAAGTTTCCGTAACGCAAGCCGCCGTTCCAATTGATCGCGCCGCAGTCGTTGGAGCGATAAACGCGCCGCATCAGTGCGTCGACGAATTGGAAACTGCTTGACTGATTAGCCGTTGCGCTCAAGCTGGCCGCGCCGGTTGTGTCAACGCTAGGATGACCAACACGTGAGTTGATCACATTATTGCCTGTGGCGTCGAGAGTACTGACGGTCGAACCGTCCCAACGCGTGTAACTGCCAATGAAACTGCTGCAACTTGATTTCGCGACTGCAAAGCCCACTCGGAAGCCAACGCTTTCATCGATGTTGCTAATACCCAGCGGCCCAGTTGGCGAAGCTGCTGCAACGGGACCTGTCTGCTCATTCGCGTAAATCAAGTCGGAGTTACCTGGGCTGAGGTAGAGTAGTTCACCGAAGCCGCCGGTGCGGTGTGCCCACTTTGGCAAGCAACAGTGGGTTTCACAAGCTGCTACCGAATCGCAAGCTGAGTCGCAGGCGGGTTGGGCATAGCTAACCGGTTGAAGTTCATTGAGACTATTTTCGAAGACGGTTGGTATATCAATAGCATCAATAGTCTTGGCTTGGTAGCCTTCGCTTTCAGCAACGTAGGATTCGTAGGCCCCAGCCTCCATTACCGGAGCAATGTGCTCTTCCTGTGCAGAAATCGCAGATGCGAGACTGAGGCTGGTTAGTGTGACTATGCTGCGCAGCGACGCTTTCCATTGAGTTCCGCCCATTTCCTGCTCCAGTGAGTAATCGGTTGGCAAATTGGTACCCGAGTGCCACGGACCGCATACTCGCCAAATCCCTAACGCACTCCTTATTCATCAATATCATCGGAATGCGTACGATTAGTTTTCGCGAAATAATCGGCACAACCCGAAAGTCTTCCTAAACTGCCAAAGCCTCCACTGAGCATGCCAGCAGACAGCTTCTATCCGGCCAGACCGAGGTAAGTTTCATATACTTGCATGACCCTACAGACTTGCTCGCAAATACAGAACTGCTCTAAGTGCGACCAATCTTTTCAAATAGCAACGGGACCGAAACATGCTCGATTGGTTGAATTATCACCATTTGCACTATTTTTGGATGGTCGCGAAAGAAGGCGGCATCACTGCTGCGGCTGAAAAATTGCATCTTGCACAGCCGACTTTGAGTTCACAGATCCAGAAGCTTGAAAAGTCGATGGGGGTCAAACTGTTTGAGCGTGTAGGCCGGGGGCTGGTACTAAGCGAAATGGGACAAACGGTTTTCCGCTATGCCGACGAAATTTTTGGGCTCGGTCGCGAACTGACCGAGACAATTCAAGGTAGGCCGACAAGCAGTGTGATACGTTTGGTAGTAGGGGTCCCGGACGTGGTACCTAAGCTGATTGTCTATCAGTTGCTAAAGCCGGCACTTGCCTTGCCGGATCGCGTTCAGATTGTTTGCTATGAGGGGAAGCTGCAAGAGTTGCTCAGCGACCTAGCGCTGCATCGGCTCGACCTGGTACTCGCCGATTCGCCGCTTGCACCGCATTTAAATGTTCGAGCCTTCAATCACTTGTTAGGTGAATGCGGAGTTTCGGTGATGGGTTCGAGTGAATTGGCTCGTAAGTACCAAAAGGGCTTTCCAGCCTCACTGCATCGCGCTCCGATGTTGCTTCCGACCCAGAACACCTCATTGCGCCGCGCGGTAGAGCAATGGTTCGATCTGCAGCAGATTCGACCCGACGTGCGGCATGAGTTCGAAGATAGCGCGGTGCTAAAAGTTTTCGGTCAAGCTGGCGAGGGTCTGATTCTGACGCCGACGGCTACCGAGAAAGATGTCGCCAATCAGTATTCGCTCAAGCTAGTCGGTCGCATAGCGGAAATTCACGAGCGCTATTATGCAATCTCAGTAGAACGCCGCTTAAAGCATCCGGCCGTAGTCGCGATCTGCAACGCTGCGCGGACCGGCCTGTTTGCTGAGAAATAGCTCAAAAGCGGCTCCGAAAAAAGGCGCCCTCGATGGCACTGCGAACCGCTGCTCAGTTAAATTCAGCGGGCATACCACGAAATTCAGCGGGCATACCACACGACTAAGCGTTCCAGTTCGCCTTCGGCGCTCATGGTCGATAAACGCCAGCGATGCTGTGGGCCATTCAAAGCGGCGTAGCCTTGGCTTCGATCGAGTGCGACGATCACTTGGAGCATATCTTGAACGCACGGCTCTCGCCCTTGCGATAGCCACTTATGCAACCACAGGCCCACCGGGAAAAGAATCGCCAAACCCCGGATGCTCTCGATGACTGACCAACTCTTTCGGTCAGCGATGGCGTATAGATAAGACTCGGCGTTCGATTCAAAGTATTGCGTTAGGGGGTGGTAAATTTCAGGCCGCAGCGCACCGTACGGTTGATCCAGCGCTTCCAGTGTGGCGTCCGGAAAGCAATCGTCGATAGTCGGTGTTGCACCCTTACCTCGAACGGCGCTCCAGGCGGCTTGAGCGAGTTGCCAACGCGCGGACCACGAAGCGCGATGCTTGCAAGCAGGATGCAACCGGGCGCAGGTAATGGCCGCCAAGCGAAAAAGGATCTTCGAATAAGCCTTAGGTTCTTTTCGCTCTGTAAAGAAGGGCTTCGATTCCTCTGGAGCAAGTTCAGCCAGCGTGCGTGCGAGTTCCACGATCTGCTCATCACTCAATCGACGTGTCTTAGCGGCTTCGAGGAGACTGGCAAATTGCAATGCATGAACCAGTCTGCGCACCGGAGGATAGCGAGCATCACGCAACAAGGCACCCACCGATTCCAGCACCGAG
>JANPLP010000147.1:0-9069 GCA_031426595.1 Planctomycetia bacterium
GCTTGCGGTTGTTTAGATAAGCGGCAACTTTGTCGTTGACGCGAATGGTGATACGCGCAGCGCGAGGTTGCTGGCAAGCCATCATCAACACGCGCACGACTTCGATCGCCATGCTTTCACCAGTCTTCACGACCGCGCGGCCTTGGCAGCAAGGGCAATCTTCGTACACGCTCCGCTTTAAACTTGGGCGGATACGTTGTCGAGTCATTTCGATCAAGCCGAATGGACTGGTACGCAGGATTTTTGTCCGAGCGCGATCGCGCTCCATAGCATCGCGAAGCGAGCGTTCGACTTTGCGACGGTGAGTTTCACGGCGCATGTCGATGAAGTCGTTGACGATCACGCCTCCTAAGTCGCGCAGGCGCAGTTGCCGGGCGATCTCTTTCGACGCGTTCATGTTCAGTTTGAATGCGTTGTCCTCCGCCGAGTCGTCGGAGCGGAAATTGCCGCTGTTGACGTCGATTGCAACGAGAGCTTCGGTGGAGTCGATCACAATCGAGCCGCCACCTTTAAGCGGCACAACACGTTGCTGGATACGAGCGATCTCGCGTTCCAAGTTATATTTGTAGAACAGCGGCTCGCGGCTATCGTACAACTTCAGACGGCTGACGTAGCGAGGCATGACTAACTGCAGAAACTCTTTGGCTCGCTCGAAGGCTTCCGGATCGTCCACGAGAATCGTATCGATATCTTCGCTGAAGATATCGCGAATCGTGCGGATGATCATGTCACTTTCTTCGTAGATATTGGCAGGCGAAGGAGTATTCTTCACTCGCTTGACCAGTACTTTCCATAAGCGAACCAAGTAAGCCATGTCGCGCGACAGTTCGCGTCGAGTGCGTTCTTGACCAGCGGTGCGAACGATGAAACCCAGACCCTTGGGTGGATTGAGTTCCAGCAGCGTTTGTCGCAGGACGCGGCGCTGTTGCTCGTCTTCGATCTTGCGACTGACGCCTACGCGACCGAGCGCGGGCATCAACACGAGGTAACGGCCTGGGATACTGATATAAGTAGAAAGTGTTGGACCCTTGGAGCCGATTCCTTCTTTGATGACTTGCACGAGCACTTCATCGCCGCGGCGGAAGATCTCTTGAATCGGTGGCTTGAATCGGGGCCGCGAGCTCATGCGATTGTTGGGGCGACGACGCGGCTGGTCTTCGCCGTCACTCTCCTCGTCATCATCGATGTCAGCACCAGGAGGTCCGTCCATAATCTCAGCCGGATCGTAACCAGCTTGGCGGAAGTACTGAGCCTCAACGTCGCTGATGTGCAGAAAACCGTTTCGACCAACTCCAAAATCGACAAACGCCGCTTGGATACTTGGCTCCAAGTTGACGATGCGTCCTTTGTAGATATTGCCCGCAAAATTATTCTGGCTTGCTCGTTCTGTGTACAGTTCCTCCAACGAACCGTCCTCGAGGATAGCGATTCGGCACTCCTCGGGCTGCGATACGTTGATCAACATTTCTTTTCGCATAGTTATCTTTCATGACTAAAAATTCTCGCCTTGATCTGTCATTTCGGAGGCTGGTTGCACAGAACGGGAAGAAGCGCCCGACGCCGAGCTCGTTAGGTGTGGCTCGTCCAATAACACTGCGGTGCGTTGCAGCAGCGTCCCGTCTTCAAGCAATTTAGAAAGCCCCAAAGATATCAACAGTTCCAAAGGCCGGATTGAGCCCTGCGCGATGGCGGGGAGTGAAAAAATCAAGTAACCCTCTTCGACTCGCACATCAAAGTGCGGGTCCTGCGTGCTACAAACGATCGTTTTTTGATCTCGTTGGATCTCGATCGTTTCACGCTTTCGTAACTGTTCAGCCGCCGCGATTGTTGGCTCGACCAAGTCGGCCGGCAACTCCGCGCGATAAGTGGCCGCTATAAACCGAGCTTTTCCAAGCCCCGCTTCCAGCGGTCGCATTTCCAACAACTTCATTCCTTCTGGCAACTGCTCAAGCACACTGGCTTCAATCATTGCCAAATCAAACTCACCTACAATTTCTAATTCCACGACCTCATCTAAGGCTTCGATGCCGAGTGCCAGCGCCGTCGGAAAACTAATCCGAGGTTTCGGGTTGAAGCCCTCACTGAACGCCAATTGCAAACCTGCGCGACGCAACAAACGTTCCCAAACACGCGCCAGATCACGATGGCTGATCCAGCGCAAATCACCCGCTTTAGTGAATCGAATTCTCAGTCGCGTTTTGCTCATCGCCCTTAAGCTCCTATAGCCATCTCGGGTAGCAACTCAGCAAAACGTCCCTGCAAGTAAGCGTCTACTTCCCGGGCGGTACCGTACTCGAGCGATCGCTCAGCCATCGCGATACAATCGGCCAAAGTAACATTGCGCAGCGCCTGCTTGACTTGGGGCAGCGCAGACGGGGGCGCGGATAGGGTTCTGACGCCGAAGCCGACCAATAACAGCGCGCACAGCGGTGTGGAACTCATCTCACCACACACGCTTACATCGACCCCATATTTCAAGCCTTGATCGACAGACTGTTTGATCAGTCGCAAGACCGAGGGATCGAGCCCCGTGTACAGGTCAGCGACATACTCGTTGGTACGATCGACGGCTAACGTGTACTGGATCAAGTCATTCGTACCGATGCTGATAAAGTCAACTTCGGGAAGCAAATGGTCGAGCATCAGCACGGCTGCGGGCACCTCCACCATCATGCCAACGGAAACCTTCGTTGGCACTGGAATGCCTTCCTCTTGCAAGTCATCGATGACTTGACGGAGCACCATTCGCGCCGTCCGCAGCTCGTGCAATGTGGTGATCATCGGAAACATGATCCGCAGATCACCCGCCGAAGCGGCTCGCAACATGGCTCGCAACTGCGTACGGAACATTTGCGGATTGCGGAGCGACAAGCGGATGCTGCGCAGGCCTAGGAAGGGGTTGTTTTCTCGGTCGAATTGGGGCGATTGCCCCATCTTGTCCGCCCCCAGGTCGAGCGTGCGCATCACTACGGGCTTGCCACCCATAGCAGTGACGACCTCCTTGTATGCCTCAAAATGCTGTTCTTCAGTCGGCTCTTTCGCGGACCCCAGATACAAAAACTCCGTACGGTAAAGTCCAACCCCTTCAGCGCCGCGCGCCAAACAGGCTTCTACTTCGTAAGGGAATTCGATGTTGGCCATCAGCTTAACGTGAGTGCCGTCGAGCGTCTGAGCGGGCAAGTCGCGCAGTTCGCTGAGCTTAGTGGTACGGGTGGCTCGAACTTCCATGCGTTCGCGATATCGAGCTAGCATTTCTTCGGTGGGCTGAAGAATGACGCGTCCTCGGAAGCCATCGACAATCACATCGGCGGCGTTAGCAATACGATGCAAGAAAGCCCCCAGGCCGACGACAGCAGGTATTTCAAGTCCACGAGCCACAATGGCCGTATGTCCGCCAGGACCTCCGACTTCTGTGCAGAAGCCGAGAATTTTTTCTCGATCCAGTTTGGCTGTCTCGCCGGGCGTTAGGTCGTGGCTAGCGAGCACGGATTGGCCGTCACCGCCGCTGGCCTGAGTCGGGTGACCGCCAAGCGATTCGAGCAGCGTCCGCTCGACGTCCCGGATATCCGCTGCGCGTTCGCTCATCATCCCTGAACCCATGTTCCGGAAAGCTTGAGCGTAGCGATTGAGAACCGAAGAGATCGCGTATTCGGCGCTGTAGCACTCTTCGTCGATCAGACGCAACCACTCGGTCTGAAGGCTCGGGTCAAGCAACATTTGTTGGTGCGCTGAGAAGATCGCGCCTACTTTTTTACCCAGTTTCTCAGCGGATCGTTGCCGATGCTCTTCCAAGCGCGACGAAGCTTCGTCGATCGCTTGTCGCAATCGCTGTGCTTCATTGTTTCGGTCCGAGGAATCTATCTGAGAGCGAGTGATCCGATAACCTTCTTGGTCAAGGATCAAAACCTTTCCGATGGCAACTCCTGGCGAGACCGCGATGCCTTGCAGTTCAAGCATAAGGGGGCTACTGTCATCTCCTCGTCGACTGGGCTTTCTTCCGTGTATTGCCGCGCGCGTCGCGACGTATCACGGAGAGCCAGGTTCGAGTTGGAAATTGCGTTCATAATGTCTTGTATTGATTTTAAAATGATTTTAGTGGCCGCGCGACGTGCGAAACATCAAACGCCCACATAAACGGCCTAGTGACCGGTTCAGCACCAAGTTACTGGCAAAGTAAACTGCACAACCTACATTAATTCTGGTCCACGTTAATTCTGGTCCACGTTAATACTGGTCCACGTTAATTCTGGCCTGCACTAAAGCCTACCTGCACTAAAGCAAACTTTGAGTTACCTCAAGCTTGCGTCAACGCCGGCTTGGACCAACTTAGCCACCTGCTCGGCACCGCAGCGGTTCAGCCACCGTTGAACAGGCGGCTGGACGTTCGAGCATCCGAACTAAAGACTGCAACCGAGTTTTTTAAGCAGCGGCAGCAAGGCAACTTTGATCCAAGCAACGTTTAGTTATGCAACCTCCGAATCCGACTCATTGAATCCATTCGCGAACAATGCAGCAATGCAGTTCAGCGCTTCGTTCGCATCAGCCCCAGTGGCAGTGAGCTTCAGCGAAACACCTTGCACAGCACCGAGGGTTAGAATTCCCATGATGCTACGGCAATCAACCGCGTGCCCCTCTTTTTCAATTTCGATCTGACACTGAAAACGGGCGGCAGCACGCACTAGCAAGTCTGCAGGTCGCATGTGCAAACCTTGCTCGTTGGTGACGATTACAGTTCTTTGAACCGTGGCTAGCATTCCATCTTCTGACTGCGAAATTCTAAGAGACCTCTGGTTAATCGCTCAAACTGAAACGAATTGCACGTGAAAAACAGATCCTTTACTTACGAACCAAATTGACTTGTGTCGGCTTCATTAAGCAATTGCAGAATGTCATCCGACGTCTTGCTTTGCTTGAGGAAACGACAAAATGTTTCATCGCGAAGCTGACGCGAAATGTTTTCGAGCGCTCGCAGGTGATCGCCGGGTCGATCCGGCGGCGAGACCAGCAAGAAAAACAACTGGACCTTCTCACCGTCCAAACTCTCGAATTCCACGCCGTTGGTACTTACCCCTACGGTGCCGATCAACTTATTCACGCTTGGATGCTTGGTGTGCGGTACCGCGATGCCGCGGCCGATTCCCGTGCTACCCAGTTCTTCACGCTTCAAAATCGCTTTGACAATATCATCCTTATCGGCAGCACCAATCTCGCCTGCTGCCAACAGTGACTCGACTAATTCGCCGATCACGCTCGTCTTGTCCGACGAACGGAGATCAGCGCGAATCGCCTTGCCACTCACAAAATCTGAAAACTTCATCTAAAAAGGCCCTTTCCAATCTCTCGCTTATTCATCGGAATCCGCGGGAGGAATGTGCTTAATCCCGGCAACTTTATGGTCGGTAGTTTTTTCTTTATGCTTGCGCAACTGCTGTTCGATTTTTGAAATCGTCAGGTCGAAAGCGCTGAGGACCGTTGTGGAAGCCGTCGATGCTACAAACTCTGGAGCATGTTCGGCTGTCACATTGATTTCGACGTGCGGGTTGTCAGGATGCTGAAAATCCACCGTTACCCCAACTGCATTTACTCGGTCGAACAGACGGCGTACTTTTTCCGCCTTCTCACGAATAATCTGCTGGTCTTGTGGGCTGATCGTTCCATGCCGCGCAGATACGTTGACTTGCACTCGGTAGCTCCTGATGAGTGTTTGATAGCATTAAGGCTCCAGCAAACTGCCTGAAATAGCGCTGGGCTTCCTCAGGGAATATACTATTGCCGACAGACTGACGCAGTCGATTCGTGCGTTTTTCGCGGAAGTCGTTTTTCACGGAAGTCGTTTTTCGCGGAAGTCGTTTTTCGCGGAAGTCGCTGTGGGCAACGGAAATTGGCCCAACTCCGCAGTTGAACGCCACTAAACGCCCACCTCCTCGCCAATTCCTCTCGAAAACAGCCCCTACAAAGCTTTGCGGGTTGCCTTACGAGTCTTCCAAACTGGCCGCATTGTATCCGCGTTTAGCTAACTAGCCAAATAGTGCTTTGTTGTCGCAGCAAGAATTTTGTGCAGTTAGTTGCCTCGCTTGCGTACGCAGGCGGCTCTATTAGACGGATTAATAGTGCGTCTGCCCGCTACCGCAAACCGCCAAATCCCCGCTGGCGGCGAACAATCTATCGACAGAATCGCTACGATCCAACCTGCTCAGATGAATTACAAACGGGATCCCGCGCTACGCCTAACAATTCTTGCCCCTCTTCTACATACTGGAACTCTAATTCAATCGCCGTAGTTTACCTACGACCAGTCATGCATCACGCTAGGGATCGTCGAACGCTATGCCCGCAATCATCATTACCGGCTCTGCAGGACTCATTGGCTCCGAAGCGTCTCGTTTTTTTGCTAGCCAAGGATTCGAGATCGTCGGCATCGACAACAACTTGCGTCGCGTTTTCTTTGGCGATGACGCTTCCACCGATTGGAACCGTAACCAACTCGAATCGGAGCTTGGGCAGAACTACCACCACCACAATGTTGACATCCGCAACACGGAGCAAGTTTCCGCGATTTTTGCCGAGTACAGCTCGGATATCAAGCTGGTAATTCACACTGCCGCGCAGCCGTCCCATGACTGGGCGGCCAGAGACCCCCAAATGGATTTTACGGTGAACGCTAACGGCACATTAAACCTTCTTGAGGCCACGCGTCAATTTGCTTCGCAGGCGCCGTTTATTTTCACATCGACGAACAAGGTTTACGGCGCGACTCCGAACCAACTGCCGCTTATTGAGCAAGAGCTCCGCTGGGAAATCGACCCGGCACATCCCTACTCAGTTGGTATCAATGAAGAAATGTCCATCGACCGCACACTCCATAGTCTGTTTGGCGCATCGAAGGTTGCCGCAGACGTGCTCGTGCAAGAGTACGGCCGTTATTTTGACATGAAAACCGCTTGCTTTCGGGGCGGCTGCCTAACGGGTCCTAATCATTCCGGAGCCCAACTCCATGGTTTTCTGGCTTACCTGATGAAGTGTACGATGACTAGCACGCCCTACACAATCTTTGGTTACCAGGGCAAACAAGTGCGTGACAACATTCATAGTGCGGACTTGATCAGCGCCTTTTTTGAGTTTTTCAAAGCACCACGAAGCGGCGAAGTTTACAACATTGGTGGTGGGCGCTTTAGCAATTGCTCCATGCTCGAAGCGATTGGTATCTGCGAAGAGATCACTGGGAAAAAGTTGAATCACTCCTACGTCGAGCAAAATCGAACGGGAGATCACATTTGGTGGATAAGCGATTTGAGCCGTTTTAAAGAGCACTATCCGAACTGGAAGCTCGCCTACGATATTCGCGGCATTCTGGGTGAGATCTACGAATACAATCAAAAACGCTGGGCCGAGACTGTCGCATCATGATCGATCTTGGTAAACACAATCTGCTCGGATTGCAGGTTAATGCGATTGACTATGAAGCCGCCGTGGAGCGGATCGTTCAAGCGGCCCATCAGCAACAGAGCCTGGGAGTTTCGGCGCTGGCCGTGCATGGCGTAATGACGGGAGTGCTTGACTCCAAGCACGGATATCGGCTGAACAAACTAGATCTCGTCGTGCCAGATGGACAACCAGTGCGATGGGCTCTGAATTTGTTGCACGGTACCAAGCTTGCGGACCGGGTGTACGGGCCGCAACTAACTCTGAACGTTTGCCAGCGGGCCGCAGAAGAAGGCTTGCCGATCTACTTGTATGGCAGCACTGAGCCCGTTTTGCGTGCTTTTTCGCAAAACCTACAGGCAAAGTATCCGTCGCTTAAAATCGCCGGCAGCCAACCCTCGCGATTCAGCAAACTGACCGAGGCGGAAAAACTTGAAGTGGTTCAAACCATCAAACAAAGCAACGCAGCGATCACTCTGGTTGGGCTCGGCTGTCCACGTCAAGAAGTCTGGGTTTACGAACACTTGGCGGTACTACCAATGCCAATGCTCGCCGTCGGCGCTGCGTTCGACTTTCACGCCGGCACACTGTCGCAAGCCCCAGCCTTGATGCAACGCAGCGGACTTGAATGGCTGTATCGCTTGACACGTGAACCGCGGAGACTGTGGAAGCGATATCTCTTTTTGAATCCACATTATTTGTTTCTCGTAGCACTACAGCTCACCAAGCTGAGGCCCTTCCCTGTGCTGAACTCGGAAGCGCCAGAGGTAGAAATGCGCTATGGTTAAGGCATGGTTAAGTTATGGCTAAGTTAACGCGCGGTTTTGACTTAGTGAACTTACCTGTCCGAATTTGCGAAGTTCGATCTGCGTCGCGATTCTTCTTCTACTATCCGCTGCAAGCGATGCTGAACCCGCGACTCCAATTCGCTCACTAGTTTCGCGTCTGCACTAGTGGTCTCCACGGCTGTGATCCTGTGAGCCACCTTCGTTACCAGGACGCAATTGACACCATCGTGCAAGTAGACTCGATTACGTCCGCCAAACTTGGCGGCATAAAGCGCCTCGTCGGCTCTCCGCACGAGTTTACCAATTTTCTCTTCAGGCAAAATCTCGGATGCGCCGGCGCTAAGGTTCACCTGAATCCGCTTACCCTCATGAACGACATCTATCTGGGATATCTTGTCACGAAGCCGCTCAAGTGCCAAAGATGTTTCCTCCACTGACGCGCACATGAGCACACCGAATTCTTCGCCGCCATAACGAGCTACACACGCAGCCTCACGCAGTTCGTTCAGTATGATCTGGGAGACATGCTTCAGCACCGCGTCGCCCGCAGGATGTCCGTAAGTATCGTTAATCTGCTTGAAGTGATCGATGTCGATCAACCCCAATGCAAACGTCTGCTTTTTACTTGTCCAAGCCACGAATAGATCGTCTGTCGACTTATCGAAAGCACGTCGATTGAGTAATCCGGTTAACCCGTCGGTGCGAGCTTCCGTTAAGTAACTGGAGATTTGAACGGTCTGCGATTCAAGTCGTTTCTCAGTATCGTCCAACCGCTTTTGCAATTGTTGGTTGGCGTTCATGATTTGCGTTAGCAAGCCGAGCACATCTTCGCGCGGTGCTTCACCTTTGCCACGAGCTT
>JANPLP010000148.1:0-5802 GCA_031426595.1 Planctomycetia bacterium
CCCCTACCGCGGAAAGAAATCCCAGCTCTGGGAGGGCGGCACCCGAGTGTTGAACCGGCACATCTTTTGCTAGCAAACAGGCTGCCTGGACGCGATAAGAATTACATTAGGAAGTGAGTATGGGAATTATAAGCAATGGAAAACTACCGTGGCCTCGCGACCTGTCTGGAAAGGCTATCTGAAACTTTCGCTCGTTTCCGTGCCAATAAGCGCGTTCACCGCGCAGGAGAGCGACAGTGGAACGATTCATTTGAAT
Source organism: Planctomycetia bacterium (assembly GCA_031426595.1). Classification (GTDB taxonomy): domain Bacteria; phylum Planctomycetota; class Planctomycetia; order Pirellulales; family Pirellulaceae; genus Aureliella. Next base: position 257 of record JANPLP010000148.1, read on the forward strand.
CAGCTCCATGAGGAATGCCACAGTCGAATAAAGTATCAGAAGACCTGTCCGATTCATGGTGAAGTCCCAAACACCGAGATTGTTTCGGGATATCAGGTTGCCAAGGATCAATACGTCACCATCGATCCTGATGAGCTAAAGGCGATACGCGGCAAAAGTGATCAGTCGCTTGAAATTGATACCTTTATACACGCTAATCAACTAGACGACCGATTTCTCTCCGAACGCGTGTATTACTTGGTACCCGATGGTGCAGTGGCGCAAAAGCCATACGCATTGATTCGCCACACTTTGGAAAACGAGAAGTTGCAGGCGATCGCCGAAGTGATATTAAACGGGCGGGAACAACTCGTGCTCATTCGCAGTTTTGGTCAGCTGTTGTTAATGACCGTGTTGCAACATAGCAGTGACATCAAAGATGTCGCGATTTTTGAAGCGGATATTAAAAGTCCAGAACTCGCGGCGCAAGAGGTTCGCTTGACGATCCAGTTGGTTCAAGGAATGACCAAGAAAAAGTTCGATTTCGAGGCTTACAAAGACCACTACCGCAAACGACTTAGCGAATTGATTGAAGCCAAAATCGGCGGTAAGAAGTTGGTGTCACCCCCGGACGAAGATGTGCCGGCAGTCATCAATTTGATGGATGCCTTGAAAGCGAGCATTCAAAACATACCGGGAACGAAGACAGTCGTGGCGACAGGCAATTCATCAACAACGACGAAAAAAAAGCCGGCCCGAATTGAAGCTAAAAGTTCGCCGAGAAAGAGTTCACCAGCGCAAAAAGATAAGTCGGCAGTTTCAAAACCTAAACGAGGTCGGAACACAGGTTAATGGCTACTTGGCCGAGTCCAGCATACTACAAAGGTAAGTCTGTGGTGTTTACTGGGCGCCTTGCTTCGATGAGTCGGCAAGACGCGATTCGTCGCCTTATAACTCACGGTGCGCGCACGCGTTCGGTTGTGACGCATTTGACGCATTATTTAGTAATCGGAAGCGACGGGTGGCCACTGCGTTCGACTGGAAAGCTTACGCGCAATTTACTGCGTGCTGAGTATCTGCAATCAACAGGGGCGAAGGTAGTAATTGTCTCCGAGGCAGAATTTCTGAGCCGCCTGGGATATTCCGACGAAGAAAGCATCCGTCGTTTCTTCACACTAGAGCAGATTAGTCGCATGACAGACGTTAGTGGTTTACGACTGCGTCATTGGATAAAAATTGGCTTACTTCGACCTGTCACTAATCAAAATGGCGTTCTACTATTCGAATTCTCTCAGCTCTCTGCCGCAAGAACTTTAGCTCATTTAATCGCGAAAAAAACGACTTTATCGGCTGTTGCCAAAAGCTTGGATAGTTTGCGTCAATGGCTTCCGAACAGTGAGCATCTTAGCGAACATTTGATCCTTGTCTGCAACATGTTGAGCGTTCGTGATACGACCGGTCGCTTAATCGATTCGAATGGCCAACTTCATTTTGGTTTTCACGATCGAATAGAAGAGTTGCCATTTGCTTCTCCGGACAACTGTCTTCCAAATACGAAGTATCCGAGTATCGAACCACGAGACGAGAAAGTTTTTAAGCAAGCCTACGAACTCGAGCTCCAAGGTCGTTATCATGCCGCCATCAAAGCGTATCAGCGATGGCTCACCAAGTTCGGTCCGACGGACAATCTCTATTTTAATTTAGGTAATGCGTTTACTCGCATTGGCCATCATCGTCGCGCGGCACTTATGCTTCGGCGATGCGTTCGCATCAATTCGAAACATCCTCAAGCATGGAATAATCTGGGGCTCTCACTCGCTAGATTGGGACGCCTTGATGAATGCATTCTTGTATTAGAGCGAGCGATTAGGGTTGATCCAGAGTATGAAGACGCTCTATACAACTTGGCTGATTTACTTGATGAGTTGGGGAGAACCAGTGAAGCCCGTCTTCTCTGGCTTCGGTACATGAAAGTCAACACCAATGACGTTGTGGCATCATATGTCCGCAAACGTTTGCACGAAACGGAATGATTGAGTCGATCGTGCTTTTCGCGTTTTAAGACCGGGTCGATAATTAGAACTGAGCGGAAAGTTTCTCATGTGAAACAAATTCTACGCGCATCGGCGTGAATTTTGCTTGGTCGGTTCGATTGCCATGCTAACTGGTAAGGACGTATGAATCGCACAATATTAATTCCGCATAGATTGACGAGTCAATCTAACAGAGACGACACAGGAACGCTGATATCTAGGAATGTCCTGATGGCTAGGTACCGTTGAGTTTCACCTAGAAAGCATTGGATCGATTTTGTCTCTAACGAATTGAGGCCAAAAATGGGACTAACTGAATATTGGCGAAAACGTGATTTTAACTCTACCGCTGAGCCTCACGGTGGCCGCGTCTTACATGGTTCGAGCTTTAGTTTTGTGGTTCAGAAACATGCTGCTTCATCCCTGCATTATGATTTTCGCCTCGAACTCGACGGTGTTCTCAAAAGTTGGGCCGTACCCAAGGGACCTTCGCTCTATCCAAAGACCAAGCGTCTCGCGATCCATGTTGAGGACCATCCCCTTGAATACGGCAGATTTGAGGGGATCATCCCTAAAGGCGAGTATGGCGGTGGCACGGTAATGCTTTGGGACATAGGCAAATGGGAGCCGATCGGTGATGCTACAAACGGGTATCGAGAGGGGAGTTTGAAGTTCATCCTGCATGGTGAAAAATTGCAGGGCCGATGGATGCTAGTACGAAAAAGTGGGAAGCGTGGTGGAGTTCGTGAATCTCATTGGTTCCTATTTAAGGAGAAGGACGAATTTGCTAGGCCAAACGACAATGTCACCGAGGACTTGCCGCTAAGCGTAGCTACAGGCCGTAACCTGGATGAGATCACTGGACAAGCGAAGCGAGTCTGGAATCGAAATGGCGAGGTCAAGAAAAGCGGAATCACGAAACGATCCGTGAAGAAAGTTGCTCCAACTACAAAAAAGAATAGCCTGCCAGCAAAAAAAACGACAGTTGCGGCGGCAACGGGAATTGCGAAAGCGCTGAAGCACACCAAGGCAAAGAAAGCGCCTATCCCCGCTTCGCCCTCCGTTAAGCTCGCAACACTGACAAAGGAAGCTCCTCGTGGTGAGGAATGGATCCATGAGATTAAATTTGACGGCTACCGAATGCTTTGCCGGGTAGACGATGGTGAAGTACGCTTTATTAGTCGAAACGGAAAGGATTGGACCTCCAAATTTCCGACGCTAGTAATGGCGATCAAGAGGTTGAAATTTAAAAACGCAATCTTGGACGGTGAGGTTGTTGTACTGCAACCGGATGGAACGACAAGCTTTCAGGCCCTACAAAACGCGTTTCAATCACCAAACGGGACACCCTTTCAGTTTTACGTTTTTGATTTGCTTTACTTCGATGGTCATGATCTTAGAACAATTCCAATCGAAGATCGCAAATCTGTATTAAGGGACGTTATTCCCCACGATCCAAAGAGCCCCATGAAGTTTAGCGAACATGTCATAGGAAATGGTCCGGAATTTTTTTCAGAAGCGTCACGTCTTGGTCTCGAAGGGATCATCTCGAAACGTCTTGGTCGTCCTTATTCAGCTGGACGGGGATTAGACTGGCTCAAAATTAAATCTTCTTTGCGAGAAGAATTCGTGATCGGCGGGTTTACAGTTCCATCTGGCTCCCGCAATTATTTTGGGGCTTTAGCAATAGGATATTTCGATGGCCATCGCCAACTGAAGTATGCGGGAAGAGTGGGAACAGGTTTTGACAACAGAACATTGGAAACCTTGCATCACAAGCTAAGCAAAATTGTTCAAAAGGCATCGCCCTTTATCGATCTTTTGGGAACGTCTGGTGAGGCACGAGGGGTTACGTGGGTCAAGCCATCGCTAGTCGCTCAAATTGAATTCTCAAACTGGACAAACGAGATGCAGCTGAGGCATCCAGCCTTTCAGGGACTTCGGGAAGATAAATCGGCTAAAGATGTTATTAGAGACGAGCCCATTTCACATAATAACGGTAAATCTCCCGAGAAGGCCGAACTTCATAAGAAGAAAGTTGCGACAGGACGCAACAGAACAAAAGCCAACAGTGCCATGCAGACAACGAGAGAGGGTATCGATTTCGCAACTGTCCGACTATCGCACCCGGACAAGATCCTGTATCCAGATGATCAAATTACAAAGTTGGATTTGGCTAAATATTACGAGCAGGTATTTAGTTGGATGTTGCCTCACGTCGAAAACCGCCTTCTGTCCTTAGTGCGTTGTCCCAATGGCAGCGGCAAGAAATGTTTTTTCCAAAAACACCCCGTTGGGGGAACGACCGAGCATCTACGGAGAGTCGAAGTCGTCGAGAAGGGGAGCACGCTAGACTACGTCGCGCTCTATGACCTACGCGGTTTGATCTCGCTTGTGCAGATGGGAGTTTTGGAAATTCATCTTGGGGGCTCCAAAGCAGACCGATTTGAGAAACCCGATCGGTTGATATTCGACTTGGATCCTGATCCGACAGTGGAATGGCCTCAGCTTGTTGTCGCCGCGAAAGAAGTTCGACTTCTTTTGGAACAACTTGAACTGACTTCATTTCTCAAGACGACGGGAGGTAAAGGGCTGCACGTTGTTGTTCCGATTCGCCGTCGGACAACCTGGGACGATGCGAAAGCTTTCTGTCGTTTTGTCGCCGACTATCTGGTAGCAGCAGCTCCCGACCGCTACGTAGCAACGATGAGTAAAGCGGCGAGAAAAGGGAAGATCTTTATTGACTATCTACGAAACGATCGTGGCGCAACTTCGATTGCGCCTTACTCTACACGCGCTCGACCAGGTGCGACAGTCAGCGTGCCTATAAGATGGGATGAGCTAAGTAATCGACTTAAATCGGACCATTTCAATATCAAGAATCTGCCCGCGCGCCTGTCGAAACTGAAGAAAGACCCCTGGGCTGAAATCGATACGACAGATCAGGGTATCACCGCTTCAATGCTACGAATGATTAAATCTCGTTAAACCCCAGGAATCCGCCACGGCCGACCAGCCGTCTCAACGTTTACTGATTCAGAATCGCTTGCTCTCAACCAGAGTGCTGATTTCAGCTCGATTTACAGTGACGTAGATTTGGCAATACCACGTCCAAGCAGTTCTTTGATTTACGCGGTATTTCGCTCGGGACGTTCTTTTTTTGGTAATTTTTTGTCCACAATGGTTGGCAACCGCATACCGTCGATGCAACGAACTGTAAGACCCGGCGAGTAGAATAGCACCCCACAAGGCCCTACTGACCGAGCATGTGAGCATCACGGTGAGCAACTTTTACCTATAAAAACTGCCCAGCTATTTGTCACGACATTCGGGACTTTTCCGCGCGAGTTCTCGCTAATTGCGGTTTAGCTTTAGCCAACCACGAGCCGTGGACTTGGGAATGCCATGCTGGCGAGCCAGTTCGAGGCTTCCTGCATTCCTGACCATCGCTTGAAGTCGGTGATCGCATCTTCGTTGGATCCGGGTTGGGGAAATCATGATCCGACAATCATAATTGCAAGATCACGGGAGGAA
>JANPLP010000149.1:0-13609 GCA_031426595.1 Planctomycetia bacterium
CTTTTACTTCACCCATCGCGTGACCTTCCTTGTGCGAGAAATTGATGTTAGATACCAATTAAACGCTGGAAGTCACGCATGGGTTCTCTCTCAAGAGTAATTTTCTCGTGAATAATCCGGGCTAAACGGTTGCCACAACCGATTCGCGATTTGTTCATCGATCGAGCACGGCTCACATCGATCGAATGCGGAGTACTCGAAGCGCTTATCGATGAAGAGCTACACAAGCGAAAGCACACCAGCGGCATTTCACCACCCTCAACCTCTCTTTTTTTCCTCTCCCCTGTACTCAGGGGAGAGGGTCAGGGAGAGGGGCTCAAAGAACTGGAACTCAACCATGTTGCATAGCTCCGAAGAATCCCCTCAAAGAACAAGCAGAGGATGCTCTCGCAAGCGTCGCCATCGCTGTTTGCCTGGCTGGTCGAAATGCGATGCAAAACACGACTTTCGACCACATTCAGGCAGCAATCAAGTCTCTCATTGCGAACACAATCGCGTCATCAACTTGGCTCGTGGTCATCACTGCCCCTCAAATAGCCCACTAAACCACTAAGCCAATCGCATGCCATAACAACCAACTGCGTCGAAACTATTTTTCCACTTCCCCAGTGCTCGGCTCAGTCACTGTTCTTTTGAACGCCACTGTAAATCAACACTTGCAGACGAGTTAACACCAAAACCAGTCCAAACCATTTCCCATGCCGGCGCCGGTAGGATATTGAAGCTCGACATCGCTGCTTTACCTGCAACGTTTTCAACGTAATAGATAGTGCCATCGACGCAAAACCCAAATTTTCCGTTAGGGTTGTGAAAAAATGAAACTACGTGTAACCCAGTTGAAAGTGTTTTGAGGTGGTGCAAGGTGAGTTGTTCATCTGCTTTTGTTTTAACTTGGATTCTTGCTTCCGTGCCTTCGCCGACACGCAGAAGGATTGAGTCCTTCGTTAAATACTCGATCCCACAGCCAGCATCTGGAATTTCTGCGTAAATACTATGCTGCGCTTCGTACTTCTGAAGTTGATGACGAGCGGAATACACTGCAATGCCGGCGATGGCAATTGTTATGAGCAACATAAAGCTGCTCAAACTAAGTTTTATCGGGTGCGAGTTCATTCTAAGTCCATTGTTACCGAACGGATGCGTGCCGTGATTCCATACGTCTTCAACGAGAACATCACTAACTCGACAACACATTGTCTCAGAGGTGGCGACGAAGATCACTTTATTGTGGGTAGTGGCTTCATTTTGCAGCAACGTTCATAGACTACAACCTTTGTTGCTTTAGTGTAAAACAACCGCGGCAAACCACGGATGCTATTGGTATAAAACTCATCAGGAATAGGCGGTGGATTACTCCAAGGAACAGCTGGATTTCGAGTACGGTCATACCAACGCCCTGTCTCTATCAGGATGCTTTCACAAGCGTCGCCATCGCTGCTTGCCTAGATGGTCGAAATGCGATGCAAAACAGGTCTTTCGACCACATCCAGGCAGCAATCAAGTGCATCATCGCGAACACAATCGCGTCATCAACTTGGCTCGTGGTCATCACTGACCCTCAAATAGCCCATTAAACCACTAAGCCAATCGCATACCGTAACAACCAACTGCGTGGAAACTATTTTTCCACTTCCCCGGTGCTCGGCTCAGTTACTGTTCTTTTCAAGATCTTCGTGCGCACAAAAAACGCCCTCTGAGTCTGACGGAAGCGAGAACCAGATTACAACCGCGAAGGAAGCTGAAACTATAGCGAGTAACATACATGCAAACGCCGACGAACCCATATCCGCTTCATTTTTACGTAGGTACTGTCCGAGGGGTAGTAGGCACGAGCATGCATAAACCAATCCCCACCAGAGCGAATGTGCGATCGCTGGCATCAATTGACAATCGAAGAAAAAGCGAATTACAAAAAGAATGATCACTGAGGCGGTTCCTACAAGCAACGTGACTGAAAGGAATTTCAGATCGGTCTCCAGTCTTTGATTCGCTAGAAAAACCGCTATTATTGATATCGTAGTGAGAAAAACGCGAGATGCCGAAGTCTTAAGCATTTTGGCCTTACCAAGGTTTTTTCATATTGTACGAAGACTCACATGCCTTGAATCTTGAATTAATGCCACTTCGAGTACCTCCCGAACAGTCGACCTTAAATGTGCTCGGTTTTCCATGCTTCTTTCGATAGTCCTCAATGATGCAACCGCATTTTGCAAGTTGATTCCCAAATCCTGGGCCCGGCTTCCACGAGCTGCAGAAATCATAATCGTCCGTAACTTTTAGTGTCGCACCGCAGGTTGCATTGCAATCACAGCAACAACCAATTCGATTCCCGCACTTCCAATTGCATCGAGACTCAAACGTGGTTAACGTGAAGGCATGAAATGCGAAATACCAGTCTTCGGATTCTCCACGTTCGACAGTGACGGGCATGTTTTTGAAGCTAAGGTCAATACTGCCCGCTACTCCGCAACTACCGTTTCGCATCCAGAATTCTCGTTTAAGAACATCATTGAATTGCCTTGACCAGTCATGGTTTTCAACAAGTGCCTTGCACTCGCGAGTGCATACGGAACCACCAGGGTTGATTCCGAGTACGAAAAGCCTCAGCAAGCTTTTTGCACAAGGCATGTCTGCATGGCTATCAGGAATCAGAGGTATTCTATCGAGGAGACGTATGCAATCTTGAAAATCCGAGACATCGTATTTGGGTACTTCTAACCCTGTTGGATCTGTCCACCTTACACTGTTGCCTTCGGCGTATCGATAACTATTTGTATCTGGCGTAAGTCCCAATCGGATCTCTGGACGGAGATATCAACTGGGCTATCGATCATGCGAGTCGCCTTCTAACCTTTTGCTGCTCGATAAACGTGCGCCAGCTCCAAGCACAACACTTCAAGCTGGTCCAAATACTCGGATTCGGTCAACTGCGACTTTCTCGTTCGCAATGCATCGATCTGCTCTTCAATCTGTTGCCGTTCAGCCAACTGGGCGCTCGTCAGCTTCGGCGCTTCAGGTGACGAAAATAGAATGGCACGAGAAGCTGCTCGTCCATCTATTTGTTTTCCCGGCTCGGATTCTTTAATGGGTCGCACGCCACGATAAAAGTCACTACCCGTCCCCATGCGATCGCCGTTGTCGTCTAGCAACGCGTGCTCAGTCGCTAACCTTGCGTCTTCGCGGTAAAAGCGTTCTGTCTGGGAACTGGCGGCAAGGAATGCTTCCAACAACGAAATTTCTAGATCGTGATCCACATCCGCTGAACGACTACTGATCGCTTCCGATAAGAAATTCCCGAATCTGGAGTAATTCTGTTCGGTCCCACTTCGAGTCGCGGTGACCACAATCCGATTCGTGGCGGCCAGCGCCGTAACGAAAGGCCCACTGCTTGACGAACAATTGATGACCACGACCCTCGCTCTCAATGGCTTTAGCCAATCATTCAATTCGGATGCCGCAACATCCGGCCCCACTAAATTGAACTTAGCCACGTTAGCGGCGAACGTACCGTGCCCTATTAGTACGATCCACAATTCAGCCTCTTCTGGCAAGGCTCCCCGCTTGGCTATCGCCTGCCGCAAGGAATCGCGATCTGCCAGCAAGTCTGGGTTCGCTGACTCTATGCTGGAAGATACGGGACTTGGAGGTACGGGACTTGGAGATTGCGAGCTTGAAAATTTCGCTTCCACCGCGATTTCTGAGTGGCTTTCAGAAGTACCGATCGAGGTCACTTCCCATTGCTGCTGCTTTGCAAATTCCAACCAGCGGGCAGTGCTCGCAGCGAAGGCTTTACTAAACTCAGCTTCACCCCCCGCTCCCGTAACCACTATCAAAGTCTTCGGCGGCCGTTCAGCTGAAGCAGGTGCACTTAAGTTGACCAACGTTTCATCCTGAGGGACCTGCGACTGCGCAGAGACAACTATCCCCGCTATGCACCATCCCACCGCTATCAAAGCGTGAGTCCATCGCAACATCATGGAAGCCCCTTTACTCGACGCAGTCCCCACTCCAAACACAAACAACCGATCGCAATCAAGAGCAGCCAAGGGCGGTGCCAAAGCGGCTCAACGTGCGGCTCGGTGATAGGCACCGTGGATGCGGGGAGCGCCGCAGCGAAGGCATCTAAATCCTCTAGCGCCACCAACTCGCCACCCGATGCAGAAGCCAGTCGACTCAATTGGTCCACATTCGGTAAAACACTGGCAAACTCTGTCGCACTCGGCTGAGCCGTCCAGCCGCTTATTGCAATGCCCAGTTCCTCACCGTCTGGTCCTGTAGCTTCAGCCTCACACTGGTAAGCGCCATCTGCCTGCGACCAATACTCCGCCACGTACTCACCCAATCGCTCACGATCCGGTGCCGCAGCCAACTCGATTGTCTGTAGATCCGGTTGAGTGATGGTCAGCTTCACCGTTGCATTATCCAACGGTTTAAAGGCCTTATCGCGAAGTTGCACGTTCACCCGATGTGGCTCAGCCGAACTTGTCGGAGGCTGAACATCCACTTCAATCGCGCGTGGCACATCCGCAGTCAACCACCTCGCAATCTGCCTCCAACTCTGCGCCAAATCGTCGGTGTTCTCTTGCGCGCGGCGCAAACTCCACCGCCACATGTCGCCCACCAACAACGCGCCTGTTCGTCCCTTACCAAACCGCTGCACCACGAATCCCGGTTGGGGCTGGCCGTCCTCCAAAGTCAATTGAGCTAACACAGATGCCCCCGGCTTAACATCCGAGACGCTGTTCCAAGTTTGAAAGTCAGGCATCTCAGCGACTCGCTGCTTTTCATCCAACTCGTTACCTCGCAACCGCAACCAAGGCTCGAGGCTTCCTTCGCGCGTCAACCGATACTTTACGACCGACTGGCTATCGCGAGCGGATTCTCCACCTTGCATATAAACTGGCAACACGTCACCCAGTGGCGTGTCTTTATAGCCGCCGCCAAGAAACATCTCTTGACCTCCCAACATCAACAACCCGCCACCACGTTCCGCTACAAACTGCCGCAGCAACAACATCTGAGCCTGTGTAAAAAAATTGGCTTCGATATCATCCAAAATGATCGCGTGGTAACTAAACAGCGATTCTTCCGTTTTGGGAAAACCCGCTTTCAACTCTTCATCAGCACCCGCCAACGGAATCAACACCGGTTCATCATATTGTTCAGCCGTATCTGCATTTTCAGCAAAGCCCGCGAAGAGCGGATTCGTCGAATCGACTCCGCGATCCCCAAACACAAACTTGGCTTCCTTCTTCGCGATCCGCACCAAACCGGAAAGCTCAATCTCCACATCCTCTTCCAAAGCTCGTCTCAGAAATTTGAATTCCCAGTTCGGGCGCCCAGCAAAGTAGAGCACGCGGTAGGGGCCACCTCCTCGATCAATGGAAACAAGCTGCGAGTTATTCGCTGTGGTCACTTCTCGCCTGCTCGGACTGTCCAACCCGTCTGTATCTTCTGCTCCAAGCATTGCGCGCACGCGGACAAACTTCAGACCCGGTGATTTCGGCTGGTACTGAAAACGAACGCGTTTCTCAAACGCACTCCCCTCGCAAGCAAAAGTCTGCTTCTCCACTGACTTTCCATCGTTATCAAACAAGCGAACTGCAATCTCACTTCCTTCTACACCCACACACTTCACAGTAGCTTCGATCGTGGCCGGCGCTAATTCGAATGCCGACAGCGCGACTGCCGGCTGCGAGACCGAGATGTCCTGTAGTTGCGCGCGTTGTGTGTTCACAACGGGATAGATCGGAAAGCCAAACTTCACCCCCACTAACTTAGCCACATCATCCGTCGATAATCCATCGCTTAATAAAACGACCCCAGCCACCGGCCTAGACGAAAACCTTGCCTGCAAAGTGGTCAATGCTTCCGCTAGCGATGAATGATTGCCGTCGAATTCCAGTTCGCTGAAGTCATCCACGGCTCGCAGTCGCTGGTCAAATGCATACCGTCGCATGTCAAAGTCTTGCGAAAAACGAGTCTGCCAAACTGACTCTTTGTCAAGCGACTGTTTGAACCGAGCCAAGTAGTCGCTCGCCTCTCCGGGAGGGCTGATCTCCATACTGCGACTGTTATCGACAACTGCCGCCAAAACATTGGCCCCCGGTACCGGTCTATCCGATCTTCGCATCGGCTCCAATAAACAAAACGCTAGCGCGCAGACCGCTATAATTTTCGCTAACAAGGAAAGCCAATGGGTCCAGTACCGCGCCGATCCGCGAGCGGAGTAACTCCAAAAGGCCAGTCCAGTAATTGCCACGGCCATTACCACTGCTACCCAGATCCAGTCTCGCGCTCCAAGTACAATCGAAGTGGATGGCATTAGCGGCCGCTCCCTAGGTTCTCATAATACTGACGCACCGAACGACTGAATTCGCTCGGCACTGGATCGCGATCAATAGGCACAATCTCATTCTTGCTCGCCGCACGGCGTAGCAATTCATCTGAAACTTTCTTCTGCAGTTCGCGTAGCGGAGTCGCAATCAGCTCGTCGACCAATGTCCACTCCGGCAGTTTCGCATGTCGCTGCGACTCAGATCGCAACTCTCTAGCCGCTTGACGGATCTGCGTAGCCTGCCATCGCAAATCCGGATCGTTCACCAACTCCTCCACATCGCGCAGCCGATCACTCCACTCGCGAAATCCCTCGCCCGTGAAAGGTTGATTGCCATCACCGCCACGTTGCAGCCCTTCCGCGTTCGGTGCAACTCCTTGTTCTGTGCCGCCTCGTAAACCAGGTCGTTGCTGCTGACGCTCGCCTCCCGCTCCCGATTGCCCCTGTTGACCCTGTTGACCCTGTTGACCCTGCTGGCCCTGCTGGCCCTGTTGACCCTGCTGGCCCTGTTGCGATTGCTGACCTTGTTGCGATTGCTGACCTTGTTGCGATTGCTGACCTTGTTGACCCTGTTGCTCTCCCTGTCCTGGCTGCGATGGCTGACCTTGCGGGCCTGCTTGACCCTGTGGCGGCTGACCATCTGCATTTTCCTGCTGTGAGTCACGCTTTTGCTCAGCCTCAGCCGGTGCCCGGCCGCTCTGCGGTTCCGCATTCCCGCGCTCTGCCGAGTTGCGATCCGGCTGACCAGGCTGTTCGCCCGTGCTCCGCGGGTCACTACTCTGCGACCGTTCATTGGTGGGCTCACCATCGCGCTGCTCGCTGCCGGCTTGTGCGCCGCGTGGTTGCCCGGTCGCTTCACTCATTTCACTATCAACCTGGTCACTTAGCGTTTCGATTTGACTGAGCGCCAGACGCAAAGAATCAACCTCACTACCAAGTACCGCCTCGGCTGCTTGATCAATCTCACTACGCAACTGGCCGACATCCGTTAGCGATTGGCCCGCCAACTCACGAGCCTGCGGTTCCAGATTTCTTTCCAGCAGTTGCTCAGTTACCTTCAAACGCTCTTCGATCTTCTGTTGCTGCGCCTTGCGATAACTGTCATACAGTCGCTGAGCCAACAGAGGTTCGGCATCTTCAGCTTGCTGAACCGTTTGCTCCATACTCTCCAACAATTTCTCAACTTGTTTTTGCTGATCTTCCAGCTTCTGTTGCGGAGCCGCCTGTTCTTCACTAGCACGCAGACCCGCACTTGGCGTTGACTCCGCCTTGCTCATCTGGTCGACGATCGCTTGCTGACGCTGCTCGATCTCTGTTGCTTCTTTCCGCATCTCTTGCATCGTCTCAGAGAATTGGTTCGCCGCCTGTTGACGCATCTCGTCTTGCATTTGATTTAGTTGCTGCTCGGCACGCGTGCCCGCCGATAACGCTTGGCTAGTATTCCCCTGATTCAAAGCCTCAGCCGACTGTTGCAAGTTCTGTCGCGTCTCTTCCATCTGCTCCTGAGCCGATTGCATGGCTTCCGAATTGGGCTGGCTCTCCATCTTCTCTTGCAGCTCGTCGCTATCTTGGAGCATCTGTTGCTGCTGCTCGCGCAGTCTTTCCAATTGTCGCTGCAGCTCTTCACGCTCCTGCTCTGTCTTAGCCGCCTGCAAAGCCGCTTCGACCTCACGCAACTGCTCGTTCAAGTCTTCTTGTCGAGCCGCCAGTTCGCGAAGTCGGCTGATCACTTGCCGCATCGCGCTCTGCTCCTCGGTTTGCTGATCCTTCGCAGCACGTTCACTCTCATAACGATTCTCTTGGTTCTTTAATTCAAGTTGATCCAGTTGCTGCTGACGTGCCTGAGATCGCCGCGATTGACTTGGCCGCCCCTGCGAACGTTGCGATTGAGTCACTTCGTGCTCGCGACTTTGCAACTTCAGCAACTCTTGATAGGCGGCCTGCTCGTGACCAAGCGCCGCTTGCACGTCCGACTTCTTCAACGATTCACCTGCGTTGATTAACTGCTCCGACGCCTGCTGCATCCGCTTGGCAGCGTTTTCAATCAAGACATCCGCACCGGGCACCGTCGATTCCTGTGCTTGCTCGGCTAGTTTTTCTATCGCTGACGTTTGCGAATCTGCAAGCAGCTCGAGATCAGCCTTCGCCTTCTCAGGCAAATCGGTCCGCCTAGCCGTGCGACCTACGTTCCAAGTCCCCGCGATGATCTGCTTCTGTAATTCCAACAACTCTTCGGTCGCTTCCGATCCCTGTTGCTGTTGTTGCTGTTGTTGACGCTGCTCTTCTTCCGTTGGTTGCTCGCCCTGTCGAAAGATCTCTTCCAACGGACGCACTTCCGCAAAGAAAATGTCACTCACCGATCGCCGCAACTCACCCGCCTCATCACGCTCCTCAGCCCACACATAGTAGGACAACAATTGGTTCGTCTCAGCCTGCAGTGATTCCAGATCAATCAAGTTCGATATCTTGATTTCTTTTGACACCTTGGCACTCGATGTATTCGGTGCAGTGGCCGCATTGTCAGCTACTTTCGCTTCCAAACTTGTCAGCTCGACCAGTTCTCCCCCCGCGAATTGATATCCAATCCCAGCTTTTTCCACTCCGAAATCATCGTTGATCTTCGCACCAACATCGAACTCCTGCAGTGGTGAAACTTGCACGTCACCACCCGCCACCAATTTGATCTTAGCCGCTTCGTTCGGTAATGCTTTGGCTCGCAGCTTGACTTCCTGCTGGTTCACTCGGCCCTCTTCGTCCACCAACTTCAGTATCCAAGTCTTCGACTCGGCTAGCACCAGCCCACCTTCGACCAGTCCACTGTTATTCGCTTCACCTGCAGTGCTTTCACCACCACCGGTTGCAACTTGCTCTGACGCGGCAACCAACTTTATGGTCTCAGCTTGAGTCTCGGGCACGTCTATTTCGATCAGCTCAGCCGTCCGAACTGGCTTGTTCAAATAAAGCTGCCAAGTCAGCTTCGTACCCACCGCTGCTGACACTCGCCGCGTATCCGCAATCGTTTTCGGTTCCAGTTGCGTGTAACCTGGATACTCCAATTTCGCATCCGCGCGGACCATCTGAGGATACTCAAACACCGCAATCTGATAGGTGTCCGAAGGCTTGCCGTCGTACTCAACTCGATACTGCATCGGTTCATTTATGTCATAAAGATAAGCCGCAAATATCGGATCATTCAGCGACCGCTTCATTACCAACCGCACCTCTTGCCCTGCAGCTCCGCTATGAACCAACACAACCGTATCTGGAATCTCAGACTCAAACTTTGCGGTCACAATCAGACTCGATCCCCGCTCCACGGAAGCATCGCCTGGGAGAATGACTGGCAACTCACTCTTCGCGACCAGATCCTGCCCTTGCATCGCCCTGTTCCGCACTCGACCCGGCAGGTTCATCATCGCTAGGGCAACAGCCCCCGCACACCCGAGCCCTAACAAATTGCTGCACCAAGAAACAGTCATTCGTTTTGATGGCACCAGTGAATGCCAGCCGCTCGCGAAGTCATGCCGGATCGCTTCACCGATCACAGATCGCTGTAAGTAACCAAATTTTCCGCTTACTGCATTCGGCCTCAAACTGATCGCTGTTATCAAACGCTGATTCAAAGTCGGGAATTCGCGCTCTACCCGTGATGCAACAATTCTCAAATCGCGAAATCGAGACCGCAACCAGACAGAAATCGCTAACGAAGTGACTAGCGTTCCACCCAACCACATCCAAGCTGCATTCTTGGTCAGCCCCAATGGCTCAGCCGATTGCAGCAGCAGCCAGCCGATTGCTGCCGCGAGCAACCAGACAACCGCTAGACTCCAACCAAGTTGAAATAGGTACAGCCGTTTGGCAACTAAATACAGTCGATGCTGAAGTCGAGTATCCATGAGTTTTATCCTGCCGTTTGGGGCTCGAGCGTCATGCTGCTTCGAGCCGATTGTCGCGCCAGCCAACCGGCTAGCACCGTTTCAATACCCAACACCATCAAACCCGCTAACAGCAGCCATTGCCATACACGCTGCTTCTGCTCCAATTCCGTCGCTTGCAACTGCCTGGCTGACTGAATACGCTCAGCATCTGTTTGCACCTTCCCCAACTCGATCCCGTACTGCTCGAAGACATCCGTATCCAGCGGCGTGAGCTGCGATTCGACTCCCGGCACCTGAACCGCGATTTGTCTACGCACTCCCTCAGCTTGCAACTCATAAAGCCCTGGTGCATCTACTTGTATTGAACCGCTACTGGTATCCACCGCCACTTCGCCGCCGCCAACGCGACGGACCGTAACACCCGGCAAGTCATCCATCGCAATGGCATCACCTACTGCATAAACAGATTGCTCACTAAAGGTTTTTCCAGTCGGATCCAACATCCCCAACAAGATCGGTACAAACTTGCTTGACAATCCCAACTGGCTCGCTGCAGGCTGCCAACCGCTGGTCATTACCCAAATATCTCCCTTACCCATCGATCGCCGCAATAACCAAGGGGAACCATCATCCAAACTGGCAATCTTCTGCACCGACACACTTGAGCTTGTTCCAGCATCGAAATTTAACTTGCGATGCGCCCACACCCGGATCTTGCTAAAGTCATTGAAACGCGGATCCGCAAACGGCTTGAATACAGGACTCGTATAGTCAATACCACTAAGCAGAGAGAAATCTTTGATCACCGCTTCGGACAGCTCCAGGTTTTCGACCGCTAGTAACGCTTCGAGTGCCCGTGCAGTGGCTTGCAAGTCCGTGAGCGGTCGAGCTAAACATATCAACACGCATCCACCTTCGCTTGCAAACGTTCGCAGGCCTGCGGCATCCGACGCAGCGAGGGGCGCTTCTACTACAACCGCTTGTAACTGCTCTCCAATTGCCATGTCCTTCTGACTGCCGTCGACTAACAACTCACTCAGCTCATTACGTCTTACTCGCTCCACCGTACGCAGAACCCTACCTGTGCTCAACGGTGCCTTCTCAAGGAAAAAAGCCAAGTCATCTTCTTTGCTTTGTGACTGCTCTCCCACAAACGCAATGCGCTCGCGCATCGGAATTGGCTTGGCGACATATACCGCGTTGTCGCCCTCCCACCCATCGCCGACCAGAACTAATCGATCTGCGTTCGCAGGTTGACTCGGTACTGGAATCACTCGTACCTGACCCGCTGGAACTTGCAGCGTCGTGTTCGATCCCGCCACTGGCTTCTCATCAGCCATCCATTTCAACTCGAACGTTTCAGTCGTAGAGTCTGCATTGTTTTCAACTCGGACCTTCAAGTTTGTTTGTTCCCCTTCCACTTCGCTCATGGCCAAATTAGCCCGAGCATTTCCAGGCACTTGAGGACGCACTTGACGAACATCCAATCGGATCGACTCAGGCCACGGATATCCTTGCAACGATTCCACTCCGCAGCCAGTATGCAAATCGCTAATCAGAACAAGTTCACTTTGAGCCGCGGCATCAATCTTCCCCGCAATCGAAGCGGCTTGAACTAAGTCAGCCACAGATCGCAGTCCCGTCGCAATCTGCGAAGCTCGCCAAGTTGGCTTTAGCTCAGCCAGCGCTGCCCGCACCGCCTGCTGTTGACTCACCGCATCGGTCGATCGATCGGTGTCCATCGAGAAGATTGTGCGCAGTGAATCGTCAATCGTATACAGCGATACTCGATCCGCTGGAGATAACGAATCCAGCAACACGGTCGCTTGCTCTTGAGTCGCTGACCAAACATCCGGCCGCTGCATGCTGGCACTTGTATCGACCAACAACGCAATGTTACGACCACTCAAATCACGATCAAGCAAACTCTCTTGTCTAAAGAACGGTCGCACAAAAGCCGCCGTGACCAACAAAATCGCCAACGCCCGCAGCAACAACAACAGAAGATTGTCCAGTCTGCTGCGTCGCGTTAAACGCGGCGGCGAAGGAGACAGAAACATGAGCGAACTGAATCGTTGTTGTCCCGTCGGCTGCCGCTTGATCAAGTGAAATAGGATCGGGCCAATCACAGCCAACGCTGCTAACGCATAAAGTGGTGCTAATAACCCCATGTCAGCCTCCACTCGCAGAAGCGTTCAAACCTGACGACACCACCGGCCCGCGCGGCGACCGATTTCCTGAATTCAGGGGCGACACCACAGTCGCGCGGCGATTGATCAACTCTAATAGTGCTGCCTCGGGCGGTTGATCTGTCGTGATAGTTACCAACCGAGCCGATCGACGATGGCAGATGTCAATCAACTGTGCCTCATGATCACGAAAGCGCTTCTGGTACTCTTTTCGAGCCGCTTGAGGATCAATGTAGATCTCGCGCCCCGTCTCCGCATCCACCAGCATGGTGCTCTGTGAAAAATCGAGCGTAATCTCGTTGGGATCCAGCACTCGAATAATCAATAACTCATGCCCACGACCTCGCAGGTAACCCAGCGGCTGCGCCAAACTCTCCGGTTCCAGCAACAGATCCGAGACCAGCACCACCAAGCCACGACGTCGCGACATGCCGGCCAACTGCGACAGCGATTCACCTAGCTTCGATTCGGTACCGCGACTCTCCTGTGACAACAATCGCATCAGTTGCTGCAAATGACCTGGGCGATGCCGTGGAGGGAGGAAGTCCGCGCCGACATTACCACAAGTCATGACCCCCACCGCGTCGCGCTGTAACGTCAAGTAATAAGCGAATGTTGCCGCGATCGTCTGCGCGTACTGAGCCTTCGTGTAGCCGACGGATCCATAATCCATCGACTGGCTTTGGTCCACTGCGATATAACAGCGACGGTTGGTCTCGTCTTCATATTGCTTTACATAATACCGATCCGTGCGCGCTAACAATTTCCAGTCGACGCCCCGCGGATCGTCCCCTTCAACATAAGGCCGGTACTCGGAAAACTCCACCGAAAATCCATGCACCGGGCTACGATGCAACCCACTCGCAAACCCTTCTACAATCGACTTCGCCCGCATCGTCAAATTCTTGATCTGCATAATCGACGACGCATCGATAAACGTGCGTCGCGACGTTGAAAACCGATCCACTGAATTTGAATTGGACATAAATGACTCACGCAAAGTTGTAGCTGGTTTTGCAAAAAACCAGAGCGCCAAATCGGTCTCGGCTTCTTCCGGTTCTCAGCCAAACCAGTTGCACATTCCTGCTTCAAATGATCTTCATCTGGTTTTGGTTGCTCTATGTACTCGATTAAGCTGGAATCTTATCCAGCAGCGCTCGAATGCAACCTTCCACAGAAACTCCCTCTGCCTCAGCTTTGTAATT
>JANPLP010000150.1:0-4716 GCA_031426595.1 Planctomycetia bacterium
CAAGGGCTGGCCTGGCATCCTGCAGCGCAGCGTTTCTTTGGAACGTTTCGCCAGTAGGCCCGAACCGTAATTTTGAGCTCGTAATTTCGAACTCGTGCGCGCTCCATTGAGCTACATCAGCGTTGCGGTAATCGCCGATTACTTGCCAAACGAACGCAGCAGTCCTTCTAACTGCGACTGCATCCCCGATAATCCAGACTCGACCAACAGCCCTTCTTTCTTTGACTGAACAATAGCCAGCGCCAGGGACGGATGCGATTGCCAATCGGTGCTCGTAAATTTACGGATGTCGTAGTACGGCATCTCGAACTTGGCCGCAACCTTGGGGACGAGATTAACGGTTTCCTTCGAGCGAACTACATAGTAGTTTTCCGACATGTACAGTCCCGCTGCACCCACGATGATGCCCAACACAAACGATGACAACCGCGTCATAACGGATCCTCCCTGCGATGTCCGGCTCGAAAGCAAGTACCATCAATCGCTAGCAAATTAAGTTACTTTCAACCTCAATCCTACCACGTCACCGAAGCCTACGCCCAGACCAAATCCCTCCTCCTTCGCCATTCTCGCCACCACTCGCGTCTGCAATGCAACTCAAAGGTACCGCTCACACTGCTTGAGAATTGTCTCGAGAATCGCCACGTCGCTTGCAGGCCGCTTAGGACTTCGCGAGTGAGTAAGATTGCTGGCGATCCAACCGCGCAGGTACAGCCATTGTGCGGCTGTGTGTTTGTACGCGGGTACCGGATCGCGGAACGCAAAGAATCCTAGGTACTGCAGGATATCGTTGAGATGAAAGAACTCGGCATCGCCCGCTTCCCACATCCTGTCTCGCTTCGCAAACAGATCCGGTGCCATAGTGCTCAACCCCAGCAAATAATCGCTGCCGTAGATCACCATATCAATCGCCAAATCATTGCCAGTAAACACGTGGAATTCGGGCCGCACTTCGTCTCGCACCGCCAGTCGCTGCCACTCCAAAACGCGATCGAGCGAACTGTGCTTGGCCCCCAAACACTGCGGCACTTGAATCAGTTCGCGGTATACGTCCAGCGAATAGATTCTCCCAAACGGCGCAAACATCGTCCCCAGCTCGAAACCGATAAACCGCCGCGTCGCCGCACCAAGCCGCTGGTAGGCAGCAATCAGTTCTCCGTCAGGCAGTCCGGTAAGTCCAAACGACTGAAAAATAACCGGTGTTCCATCGCACCGTTGGATAGAGTCTATTTGAGCCAAGTAGGCATCAAGGTTGAAAGTCGCGCCGGGCTGATCTCCGACGAATGCGCCCGCAGCAAACATGCGGTCACCAGCGATTGCTTGCGTTTCTTCTAGCACTCGGATGCGGGTAGCCTCGTCGATCAAATTGGCGTAGCCAGTATCCATGTTTACCGCAGGCACCAACCCAGCGTCAAAGGTCCGCACGACGTGATTTCGCAAACCAGCCCAATCAATGCCGCCGTTGGATTCAAACGGCAACAGGATGGCAGACATGCCCAAAATCTTTCGCCGCGGTTTCCAGGCTGGTATCGAATCCAATGTTGCCACGCTCGCCTCCGAAGTTCTAAACGCAGCGCCACGCTACCTTAACGCTTGGCCGGTTTCAGTCGATCATCGTGACACCGGCGAATCCGATTCACAAGGGCACACTTTGAAAGGCAACACCGCGCGGCACTAAATTTGCGGATCGAATACGGTCTGAACTTTCTTTGCCAACGCACAATCCAGCCGCACACCACCCCCTAGGCTCACTCCGCTCTGCGAGTGGTGGTAAATTATGAGATTGACAGTTGTCGGAGAGGTTCACAACGGTCGATACCACAACGCGCGTTGTGCATCGGCTACCAAAACTAAAACGGTTTCGCCACTTCACCCATCGCTCCATATGAATTGTCAACATTGACTATGAGAAAAGGGATCGCAGTCTCACCCGGAGTGACAATCGGTAAAGCGTACTGCATTCACGATGTGTACGTCGATCCGAACTTGACGCATGTGAAACCCAGCGAAGTCAACGAGGAACTGGCTCGGTTCGAAAACGCTCGCCAGCGATCCATCGCCGACCTCAGGACTTTACAGAAAAAAGTAGAAGCCCAAGTCGGTAAACAAGCCGCAGCCATCTTCGCGGTGCATGAAACCATCCTTCAAGACTTGGCCCTGCTCAACAAGGTCCGCGCGTTCATTCAGACGGAACACCTTTCGGCCCCAGCCGCTTTAGCCAAGACCATGGATTACTATCGCATGCTGATGTCGCGGTCGAGCGACGAGTACATCCGCGAACGAGTTGCCGACATACGCGACGTCGTGGAACGGCTGACCAGTTTCCTAAGCGACGCGCTGCGCAAAGATTCAAAATCGCTAGATGGTCCAATCATCGTCGTGGCCGATGAATTGTTACCCAGCCAAGTGGTCATGTTGGGAGATAAACCCGTCCACGGCATCGTCACTCAAGCCGGCAGTCAAACCAGTCACGCAGCCATCATCGCTCGCAGTCGCGGCATCCCAGCCGTCAGCGGCGTAGCCGGAGTTTTGCGGCTGACCAAGACGGGAGATTGCGTCGTCGTCGATGGTCGCGATGGCTTGGTGATAATCAATCCCGGTGCCGAAACGCTCGCCGCCTACCGTAAACTCGAGCGCGAGTTCTTTGACCTTCGCGACAAATTGGCTCACAACCGCGACCAACCCGCCCTGACCCTCGACCGTCAACCGCTTGAACTGCTCGCGAATATCAACTGCGTTGGCGATGCAAAGAGCGCGGTGGCAATGGGTGCCTCCGGCGTCGGACTCTATCGAACGGAATACCTTTATCTAACCCACACAAAAGTCCCTGATGAAGAAGAGCAATTGGCGATCTACAAGGATGTGATTGACGCCAGTCCCTCGAATTGCGTGACCATCCGGACTCTTGATATCGGCGGCGACAAGACCAGCCCTTTCCTCGGTCGCTCGCCCCACGAAGCCAACCCCTTCATGGGCTGGCGAAGCATCCGCGTTTCTTTTGAGCATCCACAGTTCTTCTTGGCTCAAGTGCGAGCGATTCTGCGAGCCTCAGCGACCCGCGGTTGCCAGGTCCAGATTTTGTTCCCCATGGTCACGAACCTGGAAGAACTGCGTCGCCTCAGAGCCATCGTACGCCGCGCCGAAGAACAACTTGCGACTGAAAGCAAGCCGTTCGGTAAAGTCGCCTTTGGCATGATGCTCGAAGTTCCAGCCGCCGCCGTGATGATCGACCAACTCGTCGAAGCCGTCGATTTCGTTTCCGTCGGCTCCAATGACCTGATTCAGTACCTGATGGCCGCCGACCGTGACAATCCAAAAGTCAGCCACCTCTGCCAACCACTCGCCCCCGCCGTGCTTCGCGTGCTCCAGTCGGTCGTCTTAGCCTGCGACAAATCGCAGCGACCTATAACACTTTGCGGCGAAATGGCCGGTCAACCTCAAGCGTTCGTCTTGCTGCTCGGAATGGGCCTGCGACGTTTCAGCATGAGCCCTGCGTTCGTCCCCATGATCAAGGAACTGGCCAGCCATGTCAGTATCCCTATGGCGCAAACACTTCTCGCAAAAGCACTTAAGCAAAAGACAACCAAGCAGGTCCAAAAGCTGCTTATCCAAGAGCTGCTTAGAATTGCACCTAGCCTCGAACCCGTGCTCATGCAGTAACCAACGATTTGCGCCAGCAAAACCGGGGTTGCGAATGGGATTGCGGCAAGAACCCAAGCCGGATGGTGAGTGTCTAGGCTTGACGATGTGTCAGAACGCTGGTAAAAACTTTGCTCGCACTGCACTTTCGTATGAAAGCCGCAATCGCGGCCCCTTCGTCTAGTGGCCTAGGACACCGCCCTTTCACGGCGGCAACATGGGTTCGACTCCCATAGGGGTCATTGAATCAAAAATCCCTGAGAATCTGGAACCTGCCCGGGCAATATTCTCAGGGATTTTTTCGTTTGATAACTATCGAAAGCACGCCCAGCGTGACCTTTCACTCTGAATCTTCGTCGCCTGCAAAGCGAGCGTTCACGGCAGCTGAGTCTGTTTGCGTTCCATTCCCCTCGGGACCGGTTCCATTCTCGAACCTGTCAAGCAACTCTATCGGGCACAACCAAGTAGGCCGGAACAAGCGAAGCGCCGTTCCGGCATTCCCCCTGCGCTAGCCCAACTTCCCCAACAACTTTAACTTGAGTGTGGAAAACGTTGGTTTTTCGCAATTTCGTTTCCACTACATTTTACCGATACGAATTCTGGTAGGCAGCTTAAGACGGAGTTTGTCTAGCAGAATTCGTTGGGGTGCCGCGGTTGGTGCCACCCAGGGTGCCGCGGTTGGTCCCACCCACAAAACTGCGTTTCCTCGAACCCGTTGAGCAACTCTATCGGTGACAACCAAGTAGGCCGGAACAAGCGAAGCGCGGTTCCGGCATTCCCCTGCGCTAGGCCTATCACAGCAAGAAGCCGCCGCGGTTGGCGCGCGGTTGCGCGGTTGGTGCCACCCACATAACTGCGTTTCCTCGAACCAGTCACGCAAGTCTATCACCCGCGGTTGGTGCCACCCACAATGGCGCGCGGTTGGTGCCGCGGTTGGTGCCACCCTACGCCGTTAACCCTATTTTTGGCTTGTTTTGTTGCTTAACTTGCTGTGCGCGTTGGATTTCCTCCTTGGTTGCGTAGCGAATCTTTGGAGGGCCTGGAGGTTTTTCGTTTTTCTTTCGAGGGTAATCCCGG
>JANPLP010000151.1:0-2659 GCA_031426595.1 Planctomycetia bacterium
CCCATTGTTTTTCGCTTAATATCGACCTCACTCTCAGTTGCTCCCGTCACGGCAAAAACGGCAATTTTGTCGAATCGACGATCACTTCGTATGTTTCTCATGGTTGTCGGTCCATCGCAAGCTGGCATATGCATATCCAACAAGATGACATCCGGGATTCGTTTGTTCAATTCGTCGATCGCCTCGAACCCGTTGGTCACAATTCTGACATCAATTCCGCTCAATCGAAGTACTTCTGCCAAGAGGCTGCTTTCGTTGCGGTTGTCTTCCACCAGCAGAACAGACACATGTGAACAAGCTGGAGATGCGGATTCCTCTGAGGGCTTATCGATTCCGGCTGCCAAGCGAGTAAGCGCATCATGCAATGTTGTTTCGGCTTTCGCAACGTCACCGCGCTCGAGATGCTTTTCAGCAATGGCTAGAGCGAGGTTAGCTTGATTCAAGCTATTCCGAAGTTCGTGCTGAGCCAACGGCGTTGATTGTTCCGAAACCGCTACTTCGGCTCGTTCAAGCAACTCGGATCTTAAAACACGAACATACTCTGGTGCCTCAACACCTATCCGAATTCGACCGCCCGCGATTCGCAAAATACGAATGGCAAGATCTAAATCCGGAACTACAATCCCCTCACCCTCACTGCGCGATAGTACAAGCATAACATCCCTCCCTAGAGTATTAAAATCTGTCCTGCCGCCATGACCAGATTGCTAGCGTAAAAAGGCGTCCTTGCCGGTAATCGGCATTTCCATGCCGGGGGAAAGGTTCTACCCGAATTTGCAAAGCGGGATCAATACCAAATACAAAAAAATTTTGTCGATTTTTGAAGTCTCAAAACCGAATCGTGCACCATATGGGTTGGTTCAATAGGGTTCTTAGTAAGACGCAAAATTCTAACTCGTAACAAATAGTTTTCAAAAAAGTCCTGGCATCACAACGTCATTCAGAGACGGCTCAGCGTGGAAGTCCCCGACGAAGGAAATCGAAAGTGCTCTGCCAATTTCGCTGCCCCCTGACAGCAAGACGTACGGGTCTTGTCCAGCGATCTGCAAGTGACTGTGGCCGTTCTACCGAGTTTTTTTCCCAAGATGCCGCAAGCCTCCAATTGGAAGTTCTGGCGTTGCGGCGAAAGATCAAGCGACTAACCGCACTCCTAAGATTGATGTTCGTTGCTTTCAAGCTCTCGCAATCTCGTTTACTAAAACCCGAGTTCAAGTTGCCAAAGTTCAGCGACTTCTTGCAGCGATCGACCGATGTCATGAGCGCTTGCCACTTCAAACGGTAACCCAGCTTATCGGCCTTTCGCGAAGTAGATATCATGAATGGAAGCAGGAGAATCCTTGTGGGCTTGCTGATCGTTCATCTTGCCCCAAAACATCCGTTCAGCAAATCACTTCGGAGGAAATCAGAGCAATTCGTCATATGGTCACATCCGAAGTACTCGCGCGTGCTTGACCAAATTGTCCTGAGAATTTGCAAGGCAATCTCAAGCGTAAAAAACGAGCGCCAATGGGGAACCGCTTCTAAACTAATACGCAAGTTCAAGAGGGAACAATGGTAGACTCGGGGAGCGCAGAAACCCCTGCTCAACTTTCTTGTCTAGGACCGTCCAAACTTTTGCGATCGGAATTGAATTGGCCCTGTCGCAAGTCAACTGAGGCAACCACGGGTTCAGTCTGAATCGAATCGAGAATCGCTAAAAATTTCTTTCTAGCTATCTTCAGTGCTTTTGTCGCAACTTCAATTGGTTTACTGTCTTTCGGACAAACATCAGAACATTCAACCAAATCAATGGCAATCCCAATAAACACAAGAATTTCCTCAAGTTCGACATTGATTTTGTCAGTGTCATCTCGCTTCGTGATCATGCTAATCTCTCGATGAATTCTGCCGCGGTAAATTATCGGCGGGCAATGGGGTTGTGGTTGAGCAAAGCGAAGGCTTCGAGATTAGTCCCATTGCCAACCTGAGTCAACGAAAAACCTCCGTCAGACTTGGCCTGGAAGTCTACCAGGGTCAGTCCATACTACCGGCGCGAAATCTCAATAGCTTTGCTCAGAGGCTTCCATCATTGCAATCGGCCCAACCAGAACGATAGCTGGAGCGTTTATAGGAATAAGCTGCGTTAGATTAAGGCTCTGTAGTCCCAAGGGTGCATGAGCCAGGGATCGACCCATACCGCGTTTCCCAGACGGATGATGCCGCAATCAGGCGGCGCGGCCTGCAATTCGGGCAATGGCTGCGGCTAGTTCGCGGAAATTTACCGGCTTGGCGACATGCACCTGATAACCAGCCAACTCCGCTTGTCGCACGTCAGCGTGATAAGCGAACGCGGTCAACGCTACCGCCGGGAGTTCACCGGCACCAAGCCCACGCCGGCGCACCTCGCGGATCAGGTCGTACCCATTCTGTTTAGGCATTCCTATATCACTAACCAATACGTCCAGATTCTGCCCCATTTCTTCATCGGCCAAAATAGCGAGCGCTTCGCCCGCACTGCTAGCCGTCGTAACTCGTGCACCAACGCGTTCTAGCAACTTTGAAAGCATCCGCCGTGCGTCTACTTCATCATCAACAACCAGAACGTGTAGACCGTCCAGACGCGTATAAGTTGGGTCAGACGTCACGGAAGACGCTATGCGTCCATCTTTATTCTTAACGG
>JANPLP010000152.1:0-1973 GCA_031426595.1 Planctomycetia bacterium
CCTAACCTCATGTTATCAAACACTTTAGCCGATTGCGCAAAGCTGCCGAAGGCTAGGAACATGGGTGGCACCATCCGTACCGTGATCCCGCAAAGCTGCCGAAGGCTAGGAATATGGGTGGCACCATCCGTAGGCTGCACCATCCGTAGGCTAGCACTATCCGTAGGCTATTAGCCAAGAGAAAGATGAGCCCTTGTTGTTCCGCTCGGTAGTAAGCTGGTGCGTTTCAGCGTTTTGGAGGGACGCTGAAACGTGACGGGTGCTGCGGTGTGTTGGGGTTGGTCAAACACTGCTGGGCAAGCATCCGGGAGTGAAGGGTAGTTGGCCGATGCAGTTGGGTATCAGTATCGGCGCGGCGTCTTTGACGACGGGCGAGCGGCGATAGCCAAAGAAGCCGCGGCGTTGGATCACTTCCGCAACTTCACTGGGCACATGATTTTTCCAGCTTGGATCGCCCGCTTGAATCAGCTTGAGGACTTCGCGGGAGAAGGTGGCCAGATTATCTGGGTTGAAATTGTCGAGCTGTACGATACAGCCTTTATCGACGAGATAACGATAGAGCTTGCGCAGCTCAGGAGCTACTTCTAAGTTCTCGACTTTGGTCAGTGTTCCCGTCGAGCGGTCGAGCAGTGGATAAATGAGCAGCTTCAGATCGTTCTTGAACAGCCGCCCAAACGATTCGAGGATACCACCGTCGAGTTCGGTGTAGTATTTCTCATCGAACAGGTCACAGAGGCTGGCGACGCCCATGGTGATGCCGATTTTGTTCTTGGTGTAGCGAGCCAGGTAGGCGGCCAAGCGGTAGTATTCGAAGTAGTCGGAGATGAGCACTGTCATGCCGCACGCGGCCAGCAGATCGACTCGAGCCAGGAAGTCTTGCAGGTTGACTTCGCCTTCTGCTTTCAAGTTATGCATGGTGATTTCGGCGAGCGTGACGACTTGGTCGGCTGCGATACCGGGTTCTTGTAGGAACTCTTCATGAGCGGCTCGTAGCATATCGATGTTCACGTTCGTGAGCGGCCGGTAGCTGCCGCGTTCGACAAGAATCGGCTTTTTATAGAGCACTTCCGAAGGCTGTAAAACTTCGCCTTTGGCAGAAAACATGGCCGCTTTGCTTAGACCCAGTTGCACCAACCTGAGGCTCATCACTCGATTGTCGACATGGCGAAAAGCGATGCCTGAGAACTCGATCATATCGATTTCGATGCGACGTGTACTAAGGTTGTCGAGCAGAGATTCGATCAGTTGATCGGGTTCGTGGTTGAGGAAGAAAGCGCCGTACAGCAAGTTGACGCCGATGATCCCTAGAGCTTCTTGCTGGAGCGCGTTTTCGGTATCGAGCATGCGTACGTGAATAATGATCTGACTGTCTTGATCGCGTGGGTGGGCTTGAAAGCGAACGCCCATCCAGCCGTGGCAATCGTTGGTGCCTTTGAAATTGCGAGCTGAGACGGTATCGGCGAATACAAAGAAGGCTGTTGAGTCACCGCGGCTTTCGCGCAGTCGTTCGAGATTGAGCGAGTGTTCGTGGTCGAGCATGTCTTCCAGCCGCTTGCGGCACACGTACCGTTCGCAGGGGCCATAGATCGCGTCGCTGACTGACATGTCGTAAGCCGAAATGCTTTTGGCGATGGTGCCAGCCGCGCCTCCGACTCGGAAGAACCAGCGGACAACTTCCTGGCCAGCTCCGATCTCTGCGAACGAACCGTAGCGTCGTTGGTCGAGGTTCACGGCCAGGGCTTTGCGTTCTGTGTTTGGGCGTTCGACCGTTGGGCGTTCGGGAGTCATGGGTGAAATCCGCTGTTAAATGACGATGCAATTTCGGCGCTTAGAATCATTCGTTACAAGAATCCATCAGGTGGAAAAAAGGGGGCGGCTTGCGCAAAGATTTTCGGTGATAACGCCTTGCAGTCGTCACAATCGGTACGGTGCGCGAGGCGACGATCAGGGTTGTGGTGGCGTTCGCCGCGTTG
>JANPLP010000153.1:0-2438 GCA_031426595.1 Planctomycetia bacterium
TGATCGTGTTTGGGTGGCACGCCCTGAGGCTTTGCGAAGGGGGTGATTTGAGCGATATTCGCCACGCTCTTCGCAAAGCCTCAGGGCGTGCCACCCAGAAATTTAATGTGGACAAAGCCGAGTTCAACGTAGTTGGTACCAATTTGCGGGTAACAGCGTCAATTCGAATTTGCCCGAACGCGATTCATCCGGTGGTTTTGCTACGTCGCTCAAATGGTCCGTTTACGCTATAATTGGGCTTTGCGAACCTGGGTTAACATTGCTATCACTCAAGTTGGCTCCTCGGACGCTATGCAACACTGCTTCGCTAGATAGGTGCATTTTCGAGATGTGGATGCAAAAGCAGTTTTCATTACCTGCTCGGCCACGCGGATTTCATTTGATCACCCGCGAAGTGCTAGAGCACGTGCCAGAAATTCAGCGACTTAAAATTGGATTGCTGCACCTCTTTATCCAGCATACGTCGGCGAGTGTGACGATCAATGAGAACGCGGATCCTGACGTTCGAACCGATATGGAAACGGTGTTCAATCACTTGTCGCCTGAAAAAGGCTTGCCATTAGTTCACACGATTGAAGGCCCAGATGACATGCCCGCACACGTGAAATCCTCCCTTTTGGGTGCTTCGACGAGCATCCCGATCAGCGATGGGAAGTTGGCGCTCGGGACCTGGCAGGGAATTTACTTGTGCGAACATCGAAACCAGGGTGGGGCTCGACGATTCGTGGCTACGATTACTGGAGAGTAACGGTGGGGTATTCGCGACCCACATCGGAATGTATGGACCGCCTTAACAAACAACTGCTTTGCCCAAAGCACAACTGCTTGGAATGATGAACGTGATGGAAACGAGACCAGAAACTCTCGAACGCGAGGGGCCAGCCGGACTGATTATTGGTTGGAGCGATGGAGTTCGCCGACGTTATACTGCGGCTGGAC
Organism: Planctomycetia bacterium; assembly: GCA_031426595.1. Taxonomy (GTDB): domain Bacteria; phylum Planctomycetota; class Planctomycetia; order Pirellulales; family Pirellulaceae; genus Aureliella. The sequence goes on from JANPLP010000153.1 coordinate 940, forward strand.
TGCGAACCGCTTGCCCCTGCGCGACGTGCCGAGAAAAGAAGTCTGCCGACAGTTCGAAGCCTCCAAGTGGCAGCAAACTGAAAGGCTCACTGTTGCCCGTTTTAACTACGCAGGAAGCGCGGCCGACGACTATCGAGCGTATGCGACCAGTCGGCAACTATGCGTACAACATCGGTTTTTCGGATGGTCACGATTCAGGCATATTCACTTTCGACTATCTGCTTGAATTGGGATCTCCCATCGAAGCAGTGACAACTTGATCCGTGGAGCGAAAATGTGACAGAGGGTTCCGAATCGAAGCTGCCGAAGAAAAAAGTGCGGCGCATTCTTAAAGCGGCTACCGTTATCGGTTGGCGCGAGTGGCTGCAGCTTCCGGAGCTTTGCAAGACTCGGATCAAAGCCAAGGTGGACACGGGCGCGCGTTCCAGTTGCTTGCACGCGTTCAACGTTGAAGTGGTTGAAGAAAATGGCCAGCAGATGGTGTACTTCGATATCCATCCGATTCAAAACTCGACAGCTAAGACAGTTCGAGTCGTTTCGCCATTGATCGAGTATCGCAGCATCCGTTCTTCATCGGGGCACGCAGAACTGCGTCCGGTCATCCGGACGCTCGCGCGATTTGGCGATACCGTTTGGCCTATCGAAATCACCTTGACCAACCGTGATCAGATGGGTTTCCGCATGCTGCTCGGCCGCCGCGCGCTGGCTCATCGATTCATCGTGGATCCAGCGAAATCGTTTGTGCAATCGCGCCGTTAACACATCAACGTTGGTAGGTCCAATTGAAGGGTTGCTTGGGGGTTGCGTTCGCGCGTTTTGCTTCCGCTTGAGGGTTCATGAATTCGCGTGGGCGGCCACCGACGACTTCTGGTCCAATGTCATTGAGCGTGTACGGGTCGTGAGATACTGCGCGGGCTTTTTGACGATCGGTCGTCCCTTGTCCCCAAGCCATTCCCCAGCCATGCCGGTTGGCGCAGCCAGAAAGCGATACCAAGATGGCTAAGCCTGCCAAAAAACGTGACATTGGGAATCCTTCCCGGGCTCCACGCCCGATCAAATAACAGCAGCAACCAATCGGTTAGCCGCTCTATATGCAGAATAGTAGGAGAGCAAAACATCCGTCGCCAGCCCGATTGCTATTCTGATTTATGGCGAGTCCGTTAGATTAGAGGTCGTTCTCACCCAACGTCGCAATGCTATCATCGACTCGCTTGAGTTGCGCAGCAGAAGCAAAATCAGTGTAAGTCTAAGAATCGCCTGCCCTGCAACGGGCGCGCTGTCTATGACGGCTTTACGAGTTAACTGGGTTATACTGAGTTAACTGAGTTATGCTGGGATATGATGCGTCGCAGTTGCGGAGTCAAGTTTTCGGGGCAGGTGCCGCGTAGGCCTGCGCTACGTCTTACCTTAGGTGATGTGTTCCGTGGTGGATAAACTGCGTGAGGGCATTTTTTTGTGAAGTAGTCACTAGTGCTTCGCTCCACTTGAAATTTAGGGTG
>JANPLP010000154.1:0-9011 GCA_031426595.1 Planctomycetia bacterium
GTCGCAGGAGCTGGGTCAGTCGGGTCGTCAGCAGGCACATACACCGCTTGAACCGATGTAATCGCACCCTTCTTGGTCGAAGTAATACGCTCTTGCAACGCACCCATTTCCGTTGCCAGAGTTGGTTGATAACCCACTGCGGAAGGCATACGTCCGAGGAGCGCGGACACTTCCGAACCCGCTTGAGAGAAACGGAAAATATTATCGACGAACAACAGGGTATCCACGCCAGTTGTATCGCGGAAATACTCGGCCATGGTCAGAGCGGCCAGTGCAACACGGAGACGCGAGCCTGGTGGCTCGTTCATTTGGCCGAACACCATGCATGTCTGCTCGATAACCATGCGACCGGTCGCACCGATTTCAGTCTCTTGCATTTCCAGCCACAGGTCCGTTCCTTCGCGTGTGCGTTCACCCACACCGGCGAACACCGAGTAACCACCGTGCGAGCTGGCGATACGAGCGATCAACTCCGTCAAGATAACTGTTTTGCCCAGACCGGCACCACCGAACAAACCCGCTTTACCACCGCGCACGAATGGAGTCAGCAGGTCAATAACTTTGATACCGGTTTCAAACACTTCTGTGTTCGTTGACAACTGATCGATCTGCGGAGCTTGACGATGGATCGACCAGTAATCGTCGGCTTGCACGTCGCCGCGCTTGTCGACTGGTTTGCCCAGCACGTTGAAAACGCGACCGAGAATGTTCTTTCCGACAGGCACCGAAACTGGCTTACCCGTGTCCACACATTCCAGCCCGCGGCGCAAACCGTCGGTACTGCCGAGTGCGACGCAACGCACACGATTGCCTCCTAGATGCTGTTGAATCTCTCCTGTCAAGTCGATGTTGACCCCTTTTTCCGTGGAGACGATCTGCACCGCGTTGTAAATCGGTGGTAGATGGCCGTCCGGAAATTCTGCGTCAAAAGTCGAGCCGATAACTTGAGTGATTCGGCCCACATTGGTTGCTGTGGAAGTCGACATCGGTTTATCCTCAGTGATTGTTCTTAAAGAGCTGTGCTTAGGTGTTTTGGGTTACTGGGCGGGACTTCCCGCTGACTGGCAGGTCGGTGTTCTGTTGCAACGTCGAAGCGTCGCAGCGCTCTCACTTAGCTTTCGAGGGCTTCGACACCGCCGATGATTTCCATGATTTCTTGTGTAATTCGTGACTGACGAGCCCGGTTGTAAGTTCTTGATAGTTGCTTGATGATGTCGCCCGCATTCTCTGTGGCACTCTTCATCGCGACCATCCGAGCGATCTGTTCGCTGACCGCCGCGTCCAGGAAGCACTTGAAGAGCTTCACGCGAAAACTAGCCGGAACAACTTCTTCCAGTATCGAACCTGCTGAAGGCAAGAACTCGTAATCCGCATTCCCGCCGCCACCGCCCGCTGAGCCAGCAGTTGGCAAGGCATCGGTGGGCTTGGCAAACGGTAACAGAGTTTCCGACACTGCGATCTGCTTGGAGATGCTGACGAATTTCGTATACACCACTTCCAAACGGTCCATGCGACCAGAGACAAACTCTTCCATCAACCGATCAGCGATCACTGCCACTTCTTCGAAAGCCGGGCGGTCTTCAAACTGTGTAAAAGTTGCATCGATGTTCACGTTTCGAAACTTCATCGCCGAAATACCGCGTTTGCCGCTAATTTCGAATTTCTGCTGACCACCGAGTTCGGATCTTCGCAACATCGCCGCGCGGATAACGGAACCGTTGTAACCACCACACAAACCGCGATTACTGGTCAGCATTAGCATGGTTGACGATTTGACTTCAGGTCGCTCGGCCAGCAGAGGGTGCGATACTTCCAGCCCTGCCGCCGCGAGGTCCTTGACGATTTGCGTGATGCGTTGCGTGTAGTCGTTCGCCGCCGCGGCGCGATCCATGGCTTTCTTGAACCGCGCAGTAGCAATCAACTCCATTGTCCGCGTTATCTTGCGGATGTTTCGAATCGATTTTCGTCGCTTGTCCAGCGCTCGAATGTTGGCCATGGAATCAGGTTTCAGGTTGCAGGTGTCGGGATTCAGGTCTCAAATTTCGGCTTTGAGATCTCACGTTCAAACTTTTAACCTATGCTACGGGCTTGTAGCCCTTCTTGAACTCATCAAGTCCGGCGCGAATGCCAGCTTCGACTTCAGCGGTAAGATCATTCGTGTCCTTCAGTTTTGCGATGATGTCGCTCTTGCGATCACGCATAAACTGCAAGAACTTCGTTTCGAAGTCACGAACACTCTTGACCGGTACGTCGTCCATAAAGCCGCGCGTCGCCGCATAGATGCTCATGATTTGGTCGTACACACTGAGCGGTGCATACTGGGACTGCTTGAGCAACTCCACCATTCGATAGCCGCGATCGAGTCGCGCCTGAGTGGCGGGATCAAGGTCGGTGCCGAGCTGCGCAAACGCTTCCAACTCGCGGAACGAAGCCAAATCGAGCCGCAAACCGCCAGCGACCTTTTTCATTGCTTTGATCTGAGCCGCACCACCCACGCGAGATACGGAAATACCCGCGTTCATGGCGGGACGAATACCCGAGAAGAACAAATCCGGTTGCAGGTAAATCTGCCCATCCGTAATCGAAATCACATTCGTCGGAATGTAAGCCGAAACTTCACCTTCAAGTGTTTCGATGATTGGCAGAGCAGTGAGCGATCCGCCGCCCAGCTCCTTCGACAACTTCGAAGATCGCTCAAGTAGTCGACTGTGGCAGTAAAACACGTCCCCAGGGAAAGCTTCACGTCCAGGTGGACGACGCATCAGCAGCGACAACTGGCGGTAAGCGACTGCTTGCTTGCTCAAGTCATCGTATACGATCAGTGCGTGTTGGCCGTTGAACATGAAGTGTTCGGCCATCGCAGTACCGGAATATGGAGCGATATACTGGAGTGGGGCAGGGGTACTAGCACCGGACACAATCACTGTCGTGTAATCCATTGCGCCGTACTTGCGGAGCGCTTCGATCACGAGCGCGACCGACGAGTCCTTCTGACCAATCGCAACATAAAAACACTTAACACCGGTGTCTTTCTGGTTGAGAATCGCGTCGATCGCGACTGCTGTTTTACCGGTCTTACGGTCACCGATGATCAATTCGCGTTGTCCTCGACCGATTGGCGTCATCGCATCCACGCATTTCAGACCGGTCTGGAGCGGCTCGTGAACAGGTTGACGTTCCGCCACCCCTGCAGCGATCACTTCCACTGGGCGTTGCTCCGTCGATTCAACGGGACCACGACCGTCGAGTGGATTCCCGAGCGGATCGAGCACGCGACCGATCACACCGTCACCGACAGGCACACTTAGGAGCTTGCCGAGCGACTTGACTTCGTCCCCTTCGCTGATCGTCAGATAGTCACCAAGAATGATCACACCGACAGAATTCTCTTCGAGATTGAACGCCAGCCCGATAACTCCGCTAGGGAACTGAACCATTTCGCCGGACATTACGCCCGACAAACCGTACACCCGAGCGATACCGTCGCTGACTTCGAGGACCTTACCGACTTCGCGGACGTCCATCTTACTCTCGAACGTCTCGATTTCTTTTTGAATCACCGAGGCGATTTCGTCCGAGTTGAACTTCATGGCCTACCCCAGAAAACTAGGTTGAATTTTGAATGGAAACTGAAATTGTATTTTGTTAGGACGAGACCAGCGTATCGAAGCTGTTTCGCATCGATCGCCGGACACCCGACAGGACGGTCTGGCGCATCTGCTGCAACTTGCCGAGGACACTGCCATCGTAAACTTTGTCACCGATTCGGAGGATCACACCACCAAGCAGTGAAGCGTCGGTAAGTTCCTCGAGCACTGCGTCCTTGCCGAACACAGACTTTATTTGCGATTGAATTGCCGAACGCTGATCTTCGCCCAAAGGCATTGCCGAAGTCACTCGGACGTGCAAACGACCAAGCTGTTCATCGCGCAAAGTTGATGCAGTTACCTGCACCGCTCGCAACGAACCGGCTCGCCCGCGGCGGCAAAGCACTTTGATAAAGTTCAGCAGCAGTGTGTCGACCTTGCCGCCGAAAATGCGATTCAACATCGCTTCTTTTTCTTCTTGAACAATATTGGGCGAAGCCAGTGCCTGCTCCAAAGCTGGATAACGATCCAGACACTCTTTCACGACCGCTTCCAGTTGCGAAACGATTTCGTCGGTCTTGCCCCCCGCGGCCCCGAGGAGAGCCTTGGCATAGAGCGCGCCGACTTGCTGTTCGTCGCCGTCCAGTGCAGTTTGATGATGTGTTTGCTCAGCCATACTTGCTTCGTTCAATGCTTTTCGCAGGAGAACATTTCAGAGAACAACGTGAACTAATTCTTGCTAGGCATTTGATTCAACATATCTTGAATCATTCCTTGGTGATCGCCCGCTTTGACCTCACGTCCAACAATTCGAGACGCCAAAGTCATCGCTACGTCCGTCGAACGTTCCGCGAGTTCATTCAGTGCAACGCGTTTCGCCGAGTCGATCTCCGCAACCGCGCGGTCACGCTGGCGAGCCGCCTCTTCTTGAGCCGCAGTGAGCAGGCGTTGGCCAGCAGCTTCGGCATCTTTGCGTGCGTCAGCCACAATTCGCTGTGCCTCTTGAGCGGCTGCAGCCAACTTGGTTTCGTACTCCACCAGCTTTGCAGCCGCATCTTTCGACGCTTGCTCTGCATTCTTGATGTTGGTCAGAATCGTTCGCTCGCGTTTTTCCAGACCGGCAGCAATCGGCTTCCAGGCGAAAGCAGTCAGTAGAGCTAACAAGGCTCCAAAAACAATCAAAGTCGCAATTGCCTTGTCCGCGCGAAACTCAGCCGGATCCTCACCTACGTCACTCATGTTGGCGTGCGTCGGGTCAATCTCGTGACCGTGACCATGCTCATCATGGCTAGCGTCAGACTGCTTCGCATCGCCCTTGACCTCTTCCGTCGAAGCGACTTCTGCAACTTTCGCATCCGCGGGTTTAGTGTCGACAGGGCCCGCTTCCTGCGCCATGGCGCAGGTTGCAAAAAAACAAAGGGCGGCATTAGCCAAAACTAATCGCATAAAATGCATGCGAGATCTCCAGTGCTGTAAACCGATACGCGAGACCATTCCATCCTCGTTACCACCTACTTGGCTCTGCCTAAACCACTTCAATGCAAGTGCGCACTGAAGTAAAGCCATTGGCAGATCGCAAAGGGCGGGGGAGATTAGAACGGGTTCTGTTGTGAGCAAACGAACACTGCGTAGAACGCAAGACCTTCGATCAGAGCGGCAGCAATAATCATGTTAACTTGGATCGTACCAGCGGCCTCTGGTTGGCGGCCGATCGATTCCACAGCACCTTTAGCTAGGAAACCGATGCCAAGTCCAGCGCCGATTACAGCCAAGCCTGCACCGAGAGCACCTGGAACGCTGCCGGAACTAGCAGTTTGCGCCGATGCACCACCAGCAACGATCATGACGAGAGCAATTGCGCGGAACGCGTTTAGAAGGCTGAACACTGAGGATTCTCCTGATTTTCAAAAACTGGTTGTAGGTCGCAAAACTTGCGTCGAATACGTTTCGGTCAGTTTAATGGTGGTGCGTCGCACTACCGATAAACATGGCCGCGAGGAAGGTAAAGATGTACGCCTGCAGGAAGGCGACGAACAGTTCAAGCACACTTAGCAGCGTGGCAGCGAAAATCGAAATCACCGCCGCCATACTCCAACTCCCGGAGCTCATCGAAACCGCGTGGGCACCAAAGCCGATTCCGAGGAAGCCGAGCAAAACCAAGTGACCGGCCACCATGTTGCCCAACAGTCGCACCGCTAACACACCGTGCTTGATGAATAGCGACAGAGCTTCGATGGCCCAAACTAGCGGAACAATCACGATGGCTAAATAAATCGGCAAGCCCAGCGAAGGGGCCAAATTCTTCAAGTATCCAGCAACGCCGAACGCTTTAACACCTTGGTAAATTCCGATTGCCAGTACCATCACAGCCAGAGCACCGGTCGTCGCAAAGGAACTCGTCGGTGCTCCTACCCAGGGGATCATTCCCATTAAGTTGCAGCCGAGGATGAACATGAATAGCGTCCAGAAGAACGGCATGAACTTGTCAGCGTCGTGCTCACCCATCGCAGGGATGACAATCTTTTCACGCACGAACGTGACAAAGCTCTCCAGCAAATTCCAGGTTTTTCCCTTGGGCGCTTTGTCCGTCGAAATCCGCCCAGCCAGCCACTTGAAAATCAACAGAGCGATCAACGCCACTGCGACTTCAATCAACATGAAACGAGTGATACCAAAGCCAGACTGGACTTCGTGAGCGTTGCGTAACTGAGCGAATGGTTGAGGGATGAAAACCTTGCCCGAAAGCGACTTGTTATAAGCCGCCATTTTCGCTTCGTCCCAGTTCGCCCGCGGACTCGCAAGGTACTCATCGAGCACTTCGCGCTTATCGAGTTCGCCGCGCAACTCACGCCACTTTTGATTTGTTCCGGGATCAGCGACCACAGCATACATCCAGCCGTAATCATACCCAGGGTGTTCGGTAATATAAGATTGTGTGACATCCGTGGTACCCGGAGCGTTTTTTGCCCCCCACTTTTTAGCCGCTGCGCGAAGGCTAGCCATCTCATCGTCTAGAAACTGATCGATAGGTCGACCATGACGAATCGCCTTTTCCTGCTGCCACGCTTTCCACTTCGCTGGCAAGTCTTCAAGCACCTTGGGATTCTTCACCAACCCCTTGAGTCCATCGATCACGCGGATCGATTCCCAGTCCTGATAATCTTCGTCGTTCCTAATGACCCAAGCGCCATAAGATTTAGCTAGTCCACTTGCGGACTCGCGCTCGCTTTTCCAAAGTGCCTTGGGCACTTCGAAATAGAAACTATCCTTGATATGCAGAATATCTGAAGCCATAGTGACTAATGCGGATCAAGAGAGGTTGGAGCAGACTACTCGAATGCATTCATTTAGTTGCTCTCCGAGCGAGGAGGCATGATTCTAATGGCAGTGCAACGAAATAACAGGCCATTAGAGTAGATAGGAAGTAATTTTTTACTTCACTCGGTAGGGTTGTAGCTACTAATAACCCTCCAAGCATGGTCATCAACCTCCAAGCAACCACTGCGAGTTGGAACGTTGCACCGTTAATTATCAAGCTTTCGAGCCAAATCGGCGCAATCGTGGCCGCTACAGTCCACATTCCAGCCAGCACGTAGTACGGGCGTGCCCTTGCGGGCGCGTGGCTAAATGTCGCAAGGTAAACCGCCACCATAACCGCCGCGATGGTCGCAACCAGGATCAACGAAAGACTGAGCGACGACATGCGCCCCACGTGCGGTTTAATCATACGGTTTATTCATCGCTTTTCGGAGCCTCAAACACCTCAGCTCCAGGCAGTTCGGGTAACGGAGCACTCGAGGGTAAAGCTGCGGTCGCGCTTGTCGAGTTCTGCTCAGCCGATTTTTTTGCGGCAGTAGAAGGCTTAGTTGTCTCACTGCTTTTCTGATGCAAATCGCCACCCATCACCGGTCCGTCGTTGTCGATTTTTTTTATTCGCGTAAAAACCATCAGCAAAGCAATCGCCAGCGCCATGCCCAAAACAAACCCCAAGCCCGCTAGGAATTCACTTCCAAACAATTTGTCCAACCAAGCACCGAGAGCACCAGGCGAAATCATGACAATGACGATAGCAATCGTCCGGGCAAACCAGTCAGCGGCTTGCTCCCACGCAGTTTTCTCTTCCGCCATTTCAGCCTCGTGTTTTGAATTTCTGGACGGAAGCCGCAGTCTGCAGGTTTTTTTATTTACCCCAAAAGTAGTGTATATCCCGCTGCCGACGGAAAATTGCGAGGTTGGCCTCAGGTTGCGATAACTTGTTACCTGTTAAAGGTTTAGCATCGCTGCGAAACTCGCGTCCTTAGTAGCAATTGTGAAGAGCTTTGTACTTACAACCTAGAAAAAACGCCAGCTTCTAGACATACTACTACGGGCAAGTTGACTCTGGGTAGGTGAGAAGATGCCATGCCAAGCTCACTCGAGTCACCCCATCCCAACTGAAATAGTCGGCCGACAACCGCAACTGCAAACGATCTGCTAGCAATCCACCTTTACACCACATCCTCAAGTGTGCCGTAATCAAAGTCCAATTGAAACACCCCTCTCGCGGCTGTGCAAAGCGTGAGTGTGCGAATTTCAGTTGGCATTTACTGCTTATGGATCTGACAAAAACCGAACGCAAAACCCCAACACACAGCCCCCAACACACAGCCCCCAACGAACAGACCTGAAAACCAAAACCGAACACACTCCAAATAACTTGGTATTGCTAAGACCGTAGACGTCCCTTTGTGATCGACCCAAGATCCCAGTTGCCTTAGTTCGCAAGCATCCCAGTCGCAGTACGTGCGCAAGACAAAGCTTATTTAAAAGCGACAGTCCGCGTGCAGGCAACTGAAGGTAGTGCGGCTGAAGTTAATGGAAATAGACAATTTCGCTAGGTTGGTTTATCAGTTCGACAATAAGAAATGACGCGCTAACAACGATTGGTGAATGCAGTGGCCAAAGCATCGAAGAAAAAAACAGCTCTGAAACCGGCAACCAAGAACGCCGGCAAGAAAAAATCCAATCCGAAGCCAGTCAAGAAGCCCGCGACCAAGGGGGGTTCGTCTAAGCTCGTCCCAAAAAAGAACACTGCTTCCAAGACCTCCGCTTCTAAACCGAGCAAATCCAAATCGGCCGATAAAGCTAAGCTCTCGAAGAACGCCAGTAAAACACTTGCAGCCAAGACAAAGCCGAGCAAGGCGACAGCAAAGTCTACATTGACAAAATCTGGTGCGGCGAAGAGTGTTGCACCCCGGAACGGCTCTGCTCAAGCCAAAGTCAGCCAGCCGAAAAGCAGCCCTAAGATCGCTGCTTCGAAGTCCTCATCAAATGCGACCTCAGCGAAGTCGGCGTCCGGTACGAAACCTACTTCGGTCAAACCCGCACTCAAGGCGACGCGAAGCGACGAAACAAAAAACAAGAAGCCCGCTGCGCCCGCCGCCA